>NZ_JBMPOR010000022.1:0-125573 GCF_049340265.1 Undibacterium sp. Di26W | reverse complement strand
GGTGATAACGTCTCTATCACAGTCAAACTGATCAACCCGATCGCGATGGAAGAAGGCTTGCGCTTCGCTATCCGTGAAGGCGGTCGTACTGTCGGTGCTGGCGTTGTTGCTAAAATCATCGAGTAATTCAGTAGTCAACTGAGTGAAAAACGGCGACCTGCTTTAAGGTCGCCGTAGTAGTTCAGGTAGTTTAAAGATGTAGGGGTGTAGCTCAATTGGCAGAGCGACGGTCTCCAAAACCGTAGGCTGGGGGTTCGATTCCCTCCGCCCCTGCCACCATCAAGGCCATAGGCACCGAAAGTAAATAAAGTATGTCTAATCATCCCGTTCAAACTGTTAGTACATCCAATGACAAGTATAAAGTCATCTTGGCGGTAGTAGCTGCAGTTGCCGGTGTTGCTGCTTTTTATATTCTCGCTGGACAAGCGACGTGGATACGCGCCGCCGCTTTGGTTTTGGGGTTGGTCATTGCAGCAGGTTTTGTTGCAACTTCAGAAATGGGTCGCGATTTCTTTGATTTTGCCAAGGAATCAGTTCGCGAAACAAAAAAAGTAGTTTGGCCAACAAGAAAAGAAGCCGGTCAGATCACTGCCGTGGTATTCGGCTTTGTGTTAGTGATGGCGCTTTTCCTGTGGGGCACTGATCAGTTGATCGGATTTTTGTTGTATGACGTAATCCTCGGATGGAAAAAATAATGAGCGATAACATTCAGGAAAACGAAGAAGGTACAGCGCCAACGGTGTCTGTACCTAAAAGCGCTAAAAGATGGTACGCCGTGCATGCTTATTCCGGTATGGAAAAGAGCGTGCATCGTGCATTGGTTGAGCGCATAGAACGCGCAGAGATGCAGGACAAATTCGGTCAGATTCTGGTTCCTACCGAAGAAGTCATCGAAGTAAAAAACGGCAAGAAGGCAGTGACTGAGCGTCGCCTGTTCCCTAGCTACGTATTCGTCGAGATGGAAATGACTGACGATACCTGGCATCTGGTAAAAAACACCAGCAAGGTAACTGGCTTTATCGGTGGTAAATCGAACAAGCCTTCGCCGATACCGCAGCATGAAGTAGACAAGATTTTGCAGCAGATGCAGGACGGCGTAGAAAAACCAAGGCCAAAAGTCTTGTACGAAGTCGGCGAAGTAGTACGTATCAAGGATGGTCCTTTCACTGACTTTAACGGTAACGTCGAAGAAGTGAATTACGAAAAATCCAAAGTACGTGTCACCGTCACCATTTTCGGTCGTGCCACTCCAGTTGAACTGGAATTTGGTCAAGTCGAAAAAGTATAAAGAATTCACGTTGATCAGTACGTAACACAGCAATGTGTTGAAACTGATCAGGAGAATCCTTGTGGAATAGTAAGGGTTTTCCAGCAGGCAGAGGAGCCTGTTGGTGTGACTTAACATTAACAGGCGCTACTACTCATTTATCGAAGGAGCCAACATGGCAAAGAAAATCATTGGTTTTATCAAGCTGCAAGTGCCAGCTGGTAAAGCAAACCCATCCCCACCTATCGGCCCAGCTTTGGGTCAACGTGGTCTGAACATCATGGAATTCTGCAAAGCGTTCAACGCACAGACCCAAGGTTTCGAACCAGGTATGCCTATTCCTGTCGTGATCACAGCATTTGCTGACAAGTCTTTCACTTTCGTGATGAAGACTCCTCCAGCAACTTACCTGATCAAAAAGGCAGCTGCGATCACTAAAGGTTCTTCCAAACCGCATACTGACAAAGTGGGTAAAATCACTCGTCAGCAAGCTGAAGAAATCGCGACCGTTAAACGCGCTGATTTGACAGCCGCCGATATGGACGCAGCAGTGCGTACTATCGCTGGTTCTGCTCGTTCCATGGGCATCACGGTGGAGGGTCTGTAATGGCTAAGTTATCTAAAAAAGCAAAATTGCTGGCAACGAAAGTTGACCGTCTGAAAGTGTATCCGTTTGACAATGCTATCGCTTTGATCAAAGAATGCGCTACAGCAAAATTCAACGAATCCATCGACGTATCCGTACAACTGGGTGTTGATCCTAAAAAATCTGACCAGGTTGTTCGTGGCGCCGTGGTATTGCCAGCTGGTACAGGCAAGACAGTACGCGTAGCCGTATTTGCACAAGGTGCAAAAGCGGAAGAAGCGAAAGCTGCCGGTGCTGATATCGTTGGTATGGAAGATTTGGCTGAACGCGTTAAAGCTGGCGACATGCCATTTGACGTTGTTATCGCTTCTCCAGACACTATGCGTATCGTCGGTACTCTGGGTCAGATCTTGGGCCCACGTGGCCTGATGCCTAATCCTAAAGTCGGTACAGTGACGCCTGACGTAGCCAATGCAGTTAAAAATGCAAAAGCTGGTCAAGTTCAGTATCGTACAGACAAAGCCGGTATCATCCACACAACAATCGGCCGCAAGTCGTTTGCTGATGGCGATCTGAAATCCAACCTGGTTGCGCTGATTGATGCTTTGAACAAAGCAAAACCAGCATCCAGCAAAGGTGTGTATCTGCGTAAAGTATCCATCTCATCCACTATGGGTGCAGGTGTACGTGTAGATCACGCTAATCTGGCAGGCTAAGCAAGAATTAAGTCCTTGTATCGATGATGCAGGGCGCATCTTTGGGCTGGATGTTTTGAACAAACATCCAGAGTGTCAAAGACCGTTGGGCCGAGTGTGTAAGAGTGGTAAAAAAACATGAGGTTAATATCTGAAGAGCAATCGACAGGTCCCAACGCAGATGGTGTACCCGAACAAGTTTTGTAGTGATTACTGGTCCCCCAGTGAAACTCCTAACTTCGGACGCCGTGTTCGAAACGATATGAGGGAAGTGCATCATTCCGGTGTATGGACTGAGTATCATTAATGGAGGTTGACCGTGAGTCTCAATCTGAATGACAAAAAAGCCGTCGTCGCTGAAGTCTCTGCAAAAGTAGCAACTGCACAGACTATCGTCGTGGCTGAATATCGTGGCATCCAGGTCGGTCATTTGACGCAATTGCGTGCTAGCGCACGCGCTCAGGGCGTATACATGCGTGTGTTGAAAAACACATTGGCACGTCGCGCTGTTGAGGGAACTGCATTTGCCAGCCTCGCTTCTGAAATGACAGGTCCGTTGATTTATGCAATCTCGGACGATGCTGTTGCCGCTGCTAAAGTCGTTCAAGACTTTGCAAAAAGCAATGACAAACTGGTCGTTAAAGCAGGTAACTATGCAGGCAAATCGCTGGATAAAGCTGGCGTTGTCGCATTGGCAAGCATTCCTAGCCGTGAAGTTCTGTTGGCGCAAGTAGTTGGCATGATGCAGGCTCCTGTATCTGCTTTCGCACGCGCTCTGGCAGCCGTCGCAGCACAGAAAGAAGCAGGTTCTCCTGCAGCACCAGTAGCTGAAGAAGCTGCTGAAGCTGCCGCAGAATAAGTTTTTTTCCGTCAAATACCGTATCAATGTAATTAATTAATTGGAGTTTCAAATGGCACTTAGCAAAGACGATATCCTGGAAGCCGTAGGCGCGATGTCCGTAATGGACCTGAACGACCTGGTAAAAGCTTTCGAAGAAAAATTCGGCGTATCCGCAGCAGCAGTAGCAGGTCCAGCAGCAGCCGGTCCAGCAGCAGCAGTTGAAGAACAAACAGAATTCAACGTAATTCTGTCCGAAGTTGGCGCAAACAAAGTTGGCGTTATTAAAGCAGTTCGCGAAATCACTGGTCTGGGCTTGAAAGAAGCTAAAGATCTGGTTGATGGCGCACCAAAACCAGTTAAAGAAGCAGTTTCTAAAGCTGATGCTGATGCAGCTAAGAAAAAACTGGAAGATGCTGGCGCGAAAGCCGACATCAAGTAATTCAGGTACCATGGCAAGTCTTCGGATTTGCCCAAGTCAAAGACAGGAATCCTCTCGGAAGAGAGGGTTCCTCTTTGGCTTCTTTGTCGTTCAGGGTTGTTTAGCTGTTTATTAAGACCTAGGGTTGAGACTTGAGGTTGTTTTGTCACAGAGTTGCTGTGTTTTATTTTTGTGACAAGAATCCTGAATTCTCTATCCTTCCTTGCCGCTCACGGAGTGTCCATGCACTACTCATTTACTGAGAAGAAGCGTATTCGTAAATCTTTTGCGAAGCGCGCCAACGTCCACAACGTTCCGTTCTTACTGGCGACTCAAATCGAGTCTTACCAGAGCTTTTTACAAGAAGACAGAACACCGTCAACTCGCAAAAATGAAGGCTTGCAGTCCGCCTTCACGTCGATTTTCCCTATTGTTTCGCACAATGGCTTTGCACGTCTGGAGTTCCTGTCCTACGTTTTAGGCGATCCTGCATTTGACGTCAAGGAATGTCAGTTGCGCGGTCTGACTTATGCATCACCTTTGCGTGCAAAAGTCCGCCTGGTTATCCTGGACAAGGAATCACCAACCAAGCCGGTCGTCAAAGAAATGAAAGAACAGGAAGTCTACATGGGCGAATTGCCTTTGATGACAACCACTGGTTCTTTTGTTATCAACGGTACCGAGCGTGTCATTGTTTCCCAGTTGCATCGTTCCCCGGGCGTGTTCTTTGAGCATGACCGCGGCAAGACACATTCTTCCGGTAAATTGCTGTTCTCGGCAAGGATCATTCCTTACCGTGGTTCCTGGCTCGATTTTGAATTCGATCCTAAAGATATCCTGTTCTTCCGTATTGACCGCCGTCGCAAGATGCCAGTCACGATCTTGCTGCGCGCCATAGGCATGAGCAATGAACAGATTCTGGCCAATTTCTTTGTCTTTGATAATTTCAATCTGCACAATGATGGCGCAGAAATGGAATTCGTCGCAGAACGTCTGCGTGGCGAAGTTGCCCGTTTTGACATCAGTGATAAAGATGGCAAAGTCATCGTCGCCAAAGACAAGCGCGTCAATGCAAAACACGTACGTGAAATCGAAGCCGGTGGCATCAAGCACATTTCCGTGCCTGAAGACTACCTGCTGGGCCGCGTACTGGCAAAAAACATCATTGATGCAGACACGGGCGAAGTGATCGCCAATGCCAATGATGAATTGACAGAAGAATTGCTGGGTCGCCTGCGCGATGCCAAAGTCACTGATATCCAGACCTTGTACACCAATGACCTGGATCAGGGTGCTTACATCTCGCAAACACTGCGTGCTGATGACACAGCGGACCAGATGGCTGCCCGCGTTGCCATCTACCGCATGATGCGTCCTGGCGAACCGCCAACAGAAGATTCTGTTGAAGCCCTGTTCAATGGCTTGTTCTACAGTGAAGAGCGTTACGATTTGTCCGCAGTCGGTCGCATGAAGTTCAACCGCCGTATCGGTCGTGATGAACTGACAGGTGCCATGACTTTGTCGAACGAAGACGTATTGGCCGTGATCAAGATTTTGGTTGAGCTGCGCAATGGCCGTGGTGAAGTCGATGATATCGATCACTTGGGTAATCGTCGCGTACGTTGCGTCGGTGAGTTGGCTGAGAATCAGTTCCGCGCTGGTCTGGTACGTGTTGAACGTGCTGTCAAAGAGCGTTTGGGTCAGGCTGAAGCCGACAACCTGATGCCGCATGACCTGATCAATTCCAAGCCTATCTCTGCTGCGATTCGTGAGTTCTTCGGTTCTTCCCAATTGTCCCAGTTTATGGATCAGACCAACCCATTGTCAGAAATTACGCACAAACGTCGTATTTCCGCCCTGGGACCTGGTGGTTTGACACGTGAACGCGCCGGCTTTGAAGTCCGCGACGTTCATCCAACTCACTATGGCCGCGTCTGCCCGATTGAAACACCAGAGGGACCAAACATTGGTCTGATCAACTCGCTGGCTTTGTATGCACGTCTGAACGAATACGGTTTCCTGGAAACCCCATACCGTAAAGTAGTAGACAGCAAAATCACCAGCCAGATCGATTACCTGTCTGCCATTGAAGAAGGTCGTTACATCATCGCTCAGGCGAATGCGACGATCGACGGCGAAGGCAAACTGATTGATGAACTGGTCTCTGCCCGTGAAGCTGGCGAAACGATCCTGGTCTCCCCGGAACGTATCCAGTACATGGACGTGGCAACTGGCCAGGTGGTTTCTGTGGCGGCATCTTTGATCCCGTTCCTGGAACACGATGATGCGAACCGCGCGCTGATGGGTGCCAACATGCAACGTCAGGCTGTTCCTTGCTTGCGTCCAGAGAAAGCATTCGTTGGTACAGGTATTGAACGTACCGTGGCAGTTGACTCCGGTACCACAGTACAGGCACTGCGTGGCGGTAAGGTTGATTACATCGATGCGGGTCGTATCGTTATTCGCGTGAATGATGCTGAAGCACAGGCTGGTGAAGTCGGTGTGGATATCTACAACCTCATCAAGTACACCCGTTCCAACCAGAACACCAACATCAACCAGCGTCCTATCGTCAAGGTCGGCGACCTGGTTGCCAAGGATGACGTGCTGGCTGACGGTGCATCGACCGATCTGGGCGAATTGGCCCTGGGTCAGAACATGCTGGTCGCCTTCATGCCATGGAATGGTTATAACTTCGAAGATTCGATCCTGATCTCTGAAAAAGTGGTGGCTGATGACCGCTACACCTCGATTCATATCGAAGAGTTGTCGGTTGTTGCCCGTGACACCAAGTTGGGCGCGGAAGAAATCACCCGCGATATCTCCAATCTGGCAGAAAACCAACTGGCTCGTCTGGATGAATCCGGTATCGTCTACATCGGTGCTGAAGTCACTGCTGGTGATACCCTGGTCGGTAAAGTGACACCAAAAGGTGAAACCCAACTGACACCAGAAGAAAAACTGCTGCGCGCCATCTTCGGTGAAAAAGCATCTGACGTGAAAGATACGTCCCTGCGCGTGCCTTCCGGCATGGTAGGTACCGTCATTGACGTACAAGTGTTCACCCGTGAAGGTATACAACGCGACAAACGTGCACAACAGATTATCGATGATGAATTGAAGCGTTATCGCCTCGATCTGAACGATCAGTTGCGTATCGTTGAAGGCGATGCATTTGAACGTCTGGAACGTATGCTGGATGGCAAGATCGCTGATGGCGGTCCGGCTAAACTGGCTAAAGGCACCAAGATCACCAAGGAATACCTGGCCAGCGTGGATAAATACCACTGGTTCGATATTCGCCTGGCATCGGATGAAGCAGCCAATGCGCTGGTAGCGATGAAAGATTCCATCGCTGAAAAACGTCATCAGTTCGATCTGGCTTTTGAAGAAAAACGTACCAAGCTGACGCAAGGCGATGAATTGCCGCCAGGCGTGCAAAAAATGGTCAAGGTCTACCTGGCTGTCAAACGTCGCCTGCAACCTGGCGACAAGATGGCGGGTCGTCACGGTAACAAGGGTGTGGTTTCCCGGATCGTGCCTATCGAAGACATGCCTTACATGGCTGACGGTACCCCGGCAGACATCGTGTTGAACCCATTGGGTGTTCCATCACGTATGAACGTCGGTCAGGTTCTGGAAGTGCATCTGGGTTGGGCAGCCAAAGGTCTGGGCTTGCGTATCGGCGAAATGCTGAAAGCCAAAGCCAAGATAGAAGAATTGCGTGATTTCCTGAAGAAGATTTATAACGAATCTGGCAAGAAGGAAGACATCGATGGCTTGTCCGACGCTGAGATCCTGGAATTGACCAACAACCTGAAACACGGTGTGCCATTCGCAACACCAGTGTTTGACGGTGCGCATGAAGATGAAATCCGTCGCATGCTGGATCTGGCCTTCCCTGACCATATCGCAGCACAACTGGGTATGACACCATCGAAGAACCAGGTCACCCTGTTCGATGGCCGTACCGGCGAAGCGTTTGAGCGTAAAGTCACACTGGGCTACATGCACGTTCTGAAATTGCATCATCTGGTTGATGACAAGATGCATGCACGTTCGACCGGTCCTTACTCTCTGGTCACGCAGCAACCACTGGGCGGTAAAGCACAGTTCGGTGGTCAGCGTTTCGGTGAGATGGAAGTCTGGGCACTGGAAGCCTACGGCGCATCCTACGTCTTGCAAGAGATGTTGACTGTCAAGTCGGATGACGTGAATGGCCGTACCAAAGTGTATGAAAACCTGGTCAAAGGTGACCACGTGATCGACGCCGGCATGCCAGAGTCCTTCAACGTTCTGGTCAAGGAAATTCGCTCTTTGGGTATCGACATCGATCTCGAACGCAATTGATTGAAGAAAAGTTGTCGTAATTAGTAGTAAAACCATCGCCTGGATACCCTCCGGGCGGTGGTGTTATAAGAAGCTAGCTAGTAAGCAGTCTGGAAGCAGATAGTCGTTCCCGGTATCAGCGGAACCTGTGTCGCCAAGCGACCTGGCTCTCCCGCCGATGCGAACAGGGTCAGACGTCCTAAGTGCTTCCCTTGCAGCACCATTCAGCCACCAAGCGTTTTGCGCGCTTCACTGGAGTGATACACATGAAAGCCCTGCTCGATCTATTCAAGCAAGTCCAACCCAACGAACAATTCGACGCGATCAAAATTGGTCTGGCGTCTCCAGAAAAGATTCGTTCCTGGTCCTACGGCGAAGTTAAAAAGCCGGAAACCATCAACTATCGTACCTTCAAGCCTGAGCGCGATGGTCTGTTTTGCGCCAAGATTTTTGGCCCAATCAAAGATTATGAATGCCTGTGCGGCAAGTACAAACGCCTGAAACACCGTGGCGTGATCTGCGAAAAATGCGGCGTTGAAGTGACCCTGGCCAAAGTGCGTCGTGAACGCATGGGCCATATCGAGCTGGCTTCTCCAACTGCGCACATCTGGTTCCTGAAATCCCTGCCATCCCGTCTGGGCATGGTGCTGGACATGACTTTGCGCGATATCGAACGCGTGTTGTATTTTGAAGCATATGTTGTGACCGATCCTGGCATGACCCCGCTAAAAAAATGCCAGATCATGTCGGAAGACGACTACGCTGCCAAATACGAAGAACATGGCGATGAATTCACTGCATACATGGGTGCCGAAGGTATCCGTGAATTGCTGCGTTCCATCGACATCGACCGTGATGCAGAAACCCTGCGTACCGAGCTGAAAGAATCCAAATCTGAAGCCAAGATCAAGAAATACGCAAAACGCCTGAAAGTACTGGAAGCATTCCAGCGCTCCGGCATCAAGCCAGACTGGATGATCATGGAAGTGCTGCCGGTCCTGCCGCCAGAACTGCGTCCATTGGTCCCGCTGGATGGTGGTCGTTTTGCGACTTCCGATCTGAACGATCTGTATCGCCGCGTCATCAACCGTAACAACCGTCTGAAGCGCCTGATGGAATTGCGCGCTCCTGAAATCATCACACGCAATGAAAAGCGTATGTTGCAGGAAGCCGTCGATTCCCTGCTGGATAACGGTCGTCGCGGCAAGGCCATGACCGGTGCCAACAAGCGTCCTCTGAAATCCCTGGCAGAAATGATCAAGGGTAAGGGCGGTCGTTTCCGTCAAAACTTGCTGGGTAAGCGCGTCGATTACTCTGGCCGTTCGGTTATCGTGGTCGGTCCGCAACTGAAATTGCATCAGTGCGGCTTGCCAAAACTGATGGCGCTGGAACTGTTCAAGCCTTTCATTTTCAATAAACTGGAATTGATGGGTCTGGCAACTACCATCAAGGCAGCGAAAAAACTGGTGGAAATTCAAGAACCTGTGGTCTGGGATATCCTGGAAGAAGTCATCCGCGAACATCCGGTCATGCTGAACCGCGCACCGACCTTGCATCGTCTGGGTATCCAGGCGTTTGAGCCGGTCCTGATCGAAGGTAAAGCGATCCAGTTGCATCCACTCGTCTGCGCGGCCTTCAATGCCGACTTTGACGGTGACCAAATGGCGGTTCACGTTCCTCTGTCTATAGAAGCACAGATGGAAGCACGTACATTGATGCTGGCATCCAACAATATTCTGTTCCCATCGAATGGTGAACCGTCTATCGTTCCTTCCCAGGATATCGTGTTGGGTCTGTACTATGCTTCCCGTGAAAAAATCAACGGCAAGGGCGAAGGCATGATGTTCCCTGACGTTTCAGAAGCGATCCGCGCCTGGGACAACAAGGAAGTCGAACTGGCTACCCGCGTGACAGTCCGTATTACCGAATATCCAAAAGATCCGGCAACTGGCGAATTCGTTAAAACCATCAAGCGTTATGAAACGACGGTTGGCCGTGCGATTTTGTCTGAAATCCTGCCTAAGGGTCTGCCATTTACCGTATTGAACCGTCCGCTGAAGAAAAAAGAAATTTCCAAGTTGATCGATACGTCTTTCCGTAAGTGCGGCCTGCGCGCAACCGTTGTGTTTGCTGATCAATTGATGCAATCTGGTTTCCGCTTGGCGACACGTGCCGGTATCTCCATCTGTATCGATGACATGCTGGTACCGCCACAAAAAGTAACGCTGGTAGCGAATGCCGAGCACGAAGTCAAACAGATCGAACAGCAATATGCGTCCGGTCTGGTGACTGCCGGCGAACGTTACAACAAAGTGGTCGATATCTGGGGCAAGACCGGTGATGAAGTCGGCAAGGCCATGATGGAACAACTGAAAGTTGAACCAGTCACGCGCCGCGACGGCTCTGTCGGTACACAAGAATCGTTCAACGCCATTTACATGATGGCCGACTCCGGTGCGCGTGGTTCTGCCGCCCAGATTCGTCAGTTGGCAGGTATGCGTGGTCTGATGGCGAAACCGGATGGTTCGATTATCGAAACGCCGATCACCGCGAATTTCCGCGAAGGTCTGAACGTTTTGCAGTACTTCATTTCCACGCATGGTGCGCGTAAAGGTCTGGCCGATACAGCGTTGAAGACAGCGAACTCCGGTTACCTGACACGTCGTCTGGTGGACGTTACCCAGGATCTGGTCGTGGTGGAAGATGACTGCGGCACATCCAATGGTTCATCCATGAAGGCCATCGTTGAAGGCGGTGAAGTTAACGTGCCTTTGCGTGACCTGATTTTGGGCCGTGTTTGCGCCAACGACATCGTCAATCCTGAAACGCAGGAAACCCTGTACGAAGCCGGTTCCCTGCTCGACGAAATCATGGTAGAACGCATCGAAGCCCTGGGTATCGATGAAGTCAAAGTACGTACACCACTGACTTGCGATACACGCTACGGTTTGTGCGCGATGTGCTATGGCCGTGACCTGGGTCGCGGTAATCTGGTCAATTCTGGTGAAGCTGTCGGCGTTATCGCTGCGCAGTCCATCGGTGAACCAGGTACACAGTTGACGATGCGTACCTTCCACATCGGTGGTGCGGCATCCCGTGCAGCGGTGGCTTCTTCGGTTGAAGCCAAATCCAACGGTACCATCCGTTTCACAGTGACCATGCGTTACGTCACCAACGGTAAAGGCGACCAGATCGTTATTTCCCGTTCTGGCGAAGTGCTGATCACTGATGACCACGGTCGTGAACGCGAACGTCATAAAGTACCGTACGGCGCGACCCTGATCGTCAAAGACGGTCTGGTGATCAAGGCTGGTACAGCACTGGCAACATGGGATCCGTTGACCCGTCCTATCATTACCGAATACACCGGTACGGTGAAATTCGAAAACGTCGAAGAAGGCGTGACAGTTGCCAAACAGGTCGATGATGTGACAGGTTTGTCCACTCTGGTGGCAATCGATGCGAAACGTCGTGGTAGCGCAGCAGGCAAGACACTGCGTCCACAGGTCAAACTGTTGAATGAACAGGGCGAAGAAGTCAAAATCGCCGGTACAGAACACGCAGTGACCATCGGCTTCCAGGTAGGCGCGCTGATTACCGTCAAAGACGGTCAGCAAGTTCACGTTGGTGAAGTACTGGCGCGTATCCCGACTGAATCACAAAAAACCCGTGATATTACCGGTGGTCTGCCACGCGTTGCCGAACTGTTCGAAGCCCGTTCACCAAAAGATGCCGGTATGCTGGCAGAAGTGACAGGTACGGTTGCGTTTGGTAAAGAAACCAAAGGCAAGCAACGTCTGGAAATCACAGACATGGACGGCGAGAAGCACGAATTCCTGATCACCAAAGACAAACAAGTCCTGGTGCATGACGGCCAGGTTGTGAACAAGGGTGAGATGATTGTTGACGGCCCAGCCGATCCGCAAGACATCCTGCGCTTGCTGGGTATCGAAGCGCTGGCACGTTACATCGTTGACGAAGTGCAGGACGTGTATCGTTTGCAAGGCGTTAAGATCAATGACAAGCACATTGAAGTGATCGTGCGTCAGATGCTGCGTCGCGTTGTCGTGGTCAATCCGGGCGATGCCAACTACATCGTTGGTGAACAAGTTGAACGTTCCGAATTGCTGGATGAAAACGATCGCGTAGCCGCTGCGAATGGTATCCCTGCAACTTATGAAAATATCTTGCTGGGTATTACCAAGGCATCTCTGTCTACTGATTCCTTCATCTCTGCGGCGTCCTTCCAGGAAACCACACGTGTTCTGACCGAAGCTGCGATCATGGGCAAAAAAGACGGTCTGCGTGGTCTGAAAGAAAACGTCATCGTTGGTCGTCTGATACCAGCTGGTACCGGTCTGGCCTTCCATCGTGCCCGCAAGTTGAAAGAAACTTGGGAAGCCGATGAACGTACAGCCTTGCTGGAAGCAGAAAAAGCAGCATTTGCCCCGTTGCCAGAAGTGGCCGCAACTGATGCGGTAGATGGCGAAGCGTAAGATTGAAATAGACGCTGAAACAAGCATTGAAATAGGCATTGAAATATGCAGGAAATAAAAAACGGCACCGCTTTTGGGTGCCGTTTTTTTTAATACCTCAGCAATGTAAGCAGCCGCCAACATGGGGCAGGCAATCCAGAATTGAACATGCAAGCAAATACCTTATCGAATCAGAACTTACAACTGAATGCCGCACAAATTGAAATGCGCTGCGATGGGCCGGCACGCCAGGTCGATATCGAAGTGGTTGCCGAAACCGGTTCCACCAATGCCGACCTGATGGCCAGGCTGGCGCAATTGCAGCGCCCAGTGTTGCGCATTGCCGTGCACCAGACGGCGGGGCGTGGCCGCGCCGGACGCCCGTGGCTGAGCGTACCCGGCGGCATGCTGACCTTCTCGCTGGCCTGGCACCTGCCGCAGGCACCGCAGCATTTGCTGGGCTTGCCGCTGGCAATCGGCGTCGCCCTGGCCGAAACCCTGAATACCCTGGGCCTGAGCGTACAACTCAAATGGCCGAATGACATTTTGCGCGATGGCAAAAAGCTGGCCGGCATCTTGCTGGAGTCGGCAGCCGCACAACATGGCGGCACCTGGATCGTCGCCGGCATAGGTTTGAATCTGCAAGTTTCTGACGCGCTGGAAGCCGAAGTAGGGCGGGCCATCGCCGATGCCCCCTGGCTGGCCAGGATGGATAGAAACGCCCTGGTCGCCAGCTTGCTGAATGCATTGGCGGTGACGCTGGAACAATTTGGCAATCATGGATTTTCCGGTTTTTTACCGCGCTGGAACGCCTTGCATGCCCACGCCGGACAAACCGTCAACATACTCGATCACGGACAGACCCTGCATACAGGTGTTGCGCTGGGGGTAGATCTGCATGGCTGCCTGGTCTTGCAGACTGCCCAGGGACAAGTTAATGTCATGGCGGGCGATGTATCGCTGCGGCCTGCAATGACGTAAACGATATGAACAATGTAGGCGACTTAAGCTGTGTGACGATGCCGGGCAGCAGCATAACAAGGAAAGCAGATGCAATTATTGATTGATGCCGGCAATACCCGTATCAAATGGGCCGTGCCAGCCGCTGAGTCAGCGCTTGCCGGGCAGCCACCAGTGTGGCTGCACAGTGGCTCGGTCAGCCATGCCGAACTGGCCAGTCTTGCCCAGGCCTGGCAACACATACCGGTCAGCAAAGTACTGATCTCGAATGTGGCAGGTGCCACGATCAAGGCTGAATTGACGGCCATCTTGCACAAGCTGCAGCCTGCTGCGCTGGTAAGCTGGTTTGCCTCGCAAGAGCAGGTCGCCGGTATCCACAATGCCTATCGCAACCCGGCACAACTGGGTTGTGACCGTCTGGCTTCCATGGTCGGCGCGCACTACCTGTTCCCGCAGCAGGATGTGGTGGTCGCCACCTGTGGAACTGCCACCACAGTCGATGCCGTAACTGCGCAAGGCCAATTTCAAGGCGGCATGATATTGCCAGGCCTGAAATTGATGGCAGAATCCTTGGCACGCAATACTGCGCAATTGCCGCAAGTGGCTGAATCCATCCATCTTGCCGGTATTTTTGCCGACAATACCGACCAGGCCATCGTCAGCGGCTGCATCAGTGCCCAGGTCGGTGCCATTCGCCGTGCCGTCAGTGTGCTGGAAGAACAGCAAAAACAGGCAGTCACCTGCGTGATATCTGGCGGCGCAGCCCCTTATTTGATGGCACATTTGGGTCTGCGCCACCAACATGTCGACAATCTGGTCTTGACGGGGCTGTTTGTCGTGGCACAATCAAGCCCGGACTGATTACTACTCAAATTACCATGCTGCGATTCTTTTTCTGGAGCCTGTTGTTATTAAATGCCTTCCTGCTGGCGTTTAATCTGGGCTATTTGGGACACTGGTCACTCGATACCCATGAGCCAGAACGTTTGAAGATGCAATACCATGCTGACCAGCTTAAACCCCTGTCCGCGACCGAAGCCCTGACCCCCAGCGATGCCACCACAGATAAAACCTCGGACGTAATAGCCTGCCTGGAAGTCGGCAATTTCGTCCAGGCTGACATCGACAAGATGGAAGAAAAGTTGAAAGCCCTAGCCCTGGGCGAAAGACAATCGCGCATCAACGTGGTGGATGTCGCTACGCATATGGTCTTTATTCCGTCACAGGGTAGTAAAGAAGGTGCTGATAAAAAAGCCAGTGAACTGCGGCGCCTGGGCATCAGCGATTTCTATATCGTGCAAGACCAAAGCAATATGCGCTGGGGCCTCTCGCTCGGCGTATTCAAAACCGAAGAAGCGGCAAAACTGCACCTGACTAATCTTACCAACAAAGGTGTGCGCTCAGCCCGCGTTGGCCCACGCACGGTCAGTACAAATAAATTCGCTTTCCAGTTAAGAGCCTTGACCGCAGAAGAAAAAACCAAATACGACGCCATCAAGGCAGGTTTCCCGGCACAGGAAAACCGCGATTGCCAGACCACGGACTTTAGCAAGAACTAAATATTCTTGATGCAAGCATTGCTATTCAGCGGATATGACTATTCTCATCATTGCAGCCATATTCATTGCCCTCATCCTGTTGGCAATGAATATCTATGTGACTTATCTGCTTGCAAAGAGTGAGTTTTTCGAGCCATCTCAAAAATATAGCCAGTATGTTTTGATCTGGTTGCTTCCCGTCATAGGGGTGGTGGTTTGCTATCTGTTTGTACAGCCTACTTTAGGACCGCCAAGTGGGCAATATCTGAATCGCGATGATGCACCTGAAGGTGAATTCATGGATTTTGCAAGATCAAATAAAGATTATTTTGATGGCCATGACTAATGCTTCTATCAGGGCCGTCGCAACGAGAATTATATTTTTCGAATTCTCACGCCGTGAGAATGAATTCTTGATATTTCTCATGTGATTGCTAGAATGAGCTTGATATTGCGCTTCTCTGTCAGGCACTCATGTTGGAACCATCTAAGGATATTACTCCCCAAAGCGAGCGCGTCTTGCAGGTGCTGGTTTGCGTCGCCCGCCAGGGCCAGCCCTTGTCGGCGCGTGAATTGGTAGAGCAAACCGGCTTGCCATTAAGTACCCTGTATCGCCAACTGGCCCCATTAAAAAAGTGGGGGCTGGTACAGGAACATGCACAGACCGGCATGTATGAACCAGGCCCGCTGGCGGTACAACTGGCCCGTGGATTTGACCAGCATTCGTGGCTGATGTCTGCCGCACGTGAAGAAATGATCGAGCTGGTACATAAATCCGGCGAAAGTGTGGGCTTGCTTACCTATGTGAATGGTCAGGTCATTTGCCTCGACATGCAGGAAAGTCAGCAAGCCTTGCGCTGTTCCTTTGCCAAAGGGCGTGCCAGTTCCACGGTGCGCGGCGCATCGGCCAAGGCACTGCTGGCATTTTTGCCGCAGGCCGTGCAAGACAGTTTGCTGGACCAGAACTTTCTCGAAAATCCGGATCATGCGCAGCAGCGACGCGAGGATTTGCTGGCCCAACTGCACGCCATCCGCAGCCAACGCTATGCCACCAGCGAAAATGAAATCGACCTCGGTATCTGGGGTGTCAGCGCCCCCGTGTTTTCTGGCAAGGACAGGCTGGAAGCCAGTCTGTCCCTGATGGCACCGGTGCAGCGCATACAAAACCGTAAGCAAGAACTCATCAACATGACCCTGGCGGCAGCCGACCGGCTCAGCCGCAAATTACAGTATCCCTAAACAGGACACAGGGCGCAGGGCACAGGACACAGGAAACATCATGACCGCGTATCATTTTCAACAGGGCAGCGTGCCCTTATTGATTTCCATGCCGCATGTCGGTACCAGCATACCGGACGACATTGCCGCACAGATGCTGCCAGTCGCACATGAGAAAGCCGATACCGACTGGCATCTGCGTCTGCTATACAACATGGCAGCAGAGCTGGGTGCATCCACCCTCGCCGCTGAATATTCGCGCTATGTGATAGACCTGAACCGCTCGTCCGACAATGCCAACCTGTATCCGGGGCAAGACACGACAGGTTTGTGCCCGGTCGATACCTTTGCCAAGCAGCCTTTGTATGCAGCAGAAAAACTGCCAACAGAAGCGGAAGTACAACGCCGTATCACGACTTACTGGCAGCCATATCATCAGCAATTGCAGCAAGAGCTGCAGCGCTTGCTGAAGCTGCATGGCAGCGTCATAGTATGGGATGCGCATTCTATCGCTTCGATGGTGCCACGCTTTTTCGAAGGCAAATTACCTGACCTTAACTTTGGCACTGCCGATCAACATTCCTGCGACCCCGGCATGCAAACGGCTATCGCCAATTGTCTGCAACAATCCGTTCATGCGAAAGCCTATTCGCATATATTCAATGGTCGTTTCAAAGGCGGTTTTATCACCCGCAATTACGGCAAGCCGGCGCACAACATCCATGCAGTGCAACTGGAAATGAGCCAGTGCATCTACATGAACGAAGCCGCCCCCTATGCATACCGACCCGACCTGGCTGCACAGGTACAGCCCTTGTTGCAGCAGTTGCTGCAAGCCTGCCTGGACTGGAATACGACACCAGGTGGCATAGCATGACAAGTCTGTATGCCCATCATGCCTTGTTACCGCAAGGCTGGACCAGCAATGTTCGTTTGCACTGGAACGAGAATGGTGACCTGAGCCAGATTGAACTTGACGCTGCTTTGCAGACACACGGGTATGAATATGAGCAGCAGGCGCAATGGGTGCTGCCGGGCATGAGCAATCTGCATTCGCATGCCTTCCAGCGCGCCATGGCAGGCATGACAGAAATGGCTGGTGAAGGCAAAGACAGTTTCTGGACCTGGCGTGATCTCATGTATCGCTATGCGCTGCATATCACGCCGGAACAAATCCAGGCCATCGCTGCACAGTTGTATGCAGAATGCCTGCGCCATGGCTATACGTCAGTTTGCGAATTCCATTACCTGCATCGCAATCCGGATGGCGGGTTTTATGCACGCCCTGCCGAGATGGCAGAGCGCGTAATAGCCGCCGCAGAACAGATCGGTATGGGTATCAGCATGCTGCCTGTGCTGTACAGCTATGCCGATTTTGGCGAACAGGCTTTGCGTCATGATCAACGTCGCTTTTCCAGCAATGTGGAACAGATCATGCAATTGATCACTGTGCTGGAAGATAAACGCAGTCCCCAGGTTGAAGTCGGCGTCGCCCCGCATTCCCTGCGTGCCGCCAGCATCAGCCAGATACGTGAACTGGTCGCGGCACTTCCGGCGGCCCGCCCTATCCATATCCATATCGCCGAACAACAAAAAGAAGTCGATGCCTGTATCGCTTACGCTGGCAAACGCCCGGTAGAGCTCTTGCTCGATAGTGGCCTGGTCAATCAACGCTGGTGCCTGGTACACGCCACCCATTTGAACAAGGCCGAAGTGCTGGGCATCGCCGCCAGTGGCGCAGTGGCAGGCATTTGCACCACCACAGAAGGCAATCTCGGCGATGGTTTTTTTGACTTGCCTGATTACATCGCTGCCGGTGGCCGCTTTGGTATCGGCAGTGACAGCCATGTATCACAAAGCCCGGTAGAAGAATTGCGCTGGCTCGAATATGGCCAGCGCCTGCGCTTGCAAGGCCGCAATATTGCGAATATCCCGACACAACGCAAGGTTGGTGATTTCTTATATCAGGCCACCCTGCAGGGCGGAGCCCAGGCCAGTGGTCGCAAACTGGGGCAACTGACGGTCGGCTATCGCGCCGACATAGTGGTACTTGATGATGAGCATCCGAATCTGGCAGGCATTCATAGTGCAGATGTACTCAATACCTGGATATTTGCAGGCAATGATAATCTGGTGCGGGATGTGTATGTGGGGGGGCAGCAGGTGGTCGCTAAGGGCAGGCATGGTCAGCAGACTGAAATTCAGGCGGCGTATGGGGCATGCATGCGTAGCCTGCGTGCGCTGTAAGTGTTTCTAAAACTGTTTGCCTTGAACCATGAACAGGCGCATGCAATATACTGCGCCTGTTTTAATTTGCGCTGCCAAGATTATTGTTGACGCAACCTCGCCGCCGCATCCCGCAACATCTTCTCCGTCGTTCCCCAATCCACGCAGGCATCGGTGACTGAGCAGCCGTATTTGAGTTGTGACAAATCAGCCGGGATAGGCTGGTTGCCGGCGACGATGTTGGATTCAATCATGACGCCGACGATATCCTTGTTGCCGTTGGCAATCTGGTTGATGACGTCGGCCATGACCAGGGGTTGCAGTTCTGGTTTCTTGTAGCTGTTGGCGTGCGAGCAATCGACCACGATATTCGGTGGCAGCTTGGCCTTGGCCAGTGCTTGCTGGGCCATGGCAACTGAGACCGTGTCATAGTTGGGGCGGTCACCGCCACCGCGCAAGACCACGTGGCCATATTGATTGCCGCTGGTGCGCACGATAGACACGCGACCCTGGCCATTCAAGCCCAGGAAAGAATGCGGATGCGATGCCGACAAAATCGCATTGATGGCGATGCTGATATCGCCATCCGTACCGTTTTTAAATCCTACCGGTGTCGACAGGCCTGATGACATTTCACGGTGGGTTTGTGATTCCGTGGTACGGGCACCGATGGCAGTCCAGGCGATCAGGTCACCCAGGTATTGTGGCGAAATCGGGTCCAGTGCTTCGGTGCCGGTCGGCAGGCCGAGTTCACAGACATCCAGCAAAAACTGGCGGGCTTTTTCCATGCCTTCATCGACGCGGAAAGAATCATCCATGTACGGGTCATTGATATAGCCTTTCCAGCCTGTGGTGGTACGTGGTTTTTCAAAATACACACGCATCACCAGCAACATCACATCCTTGACTTCTTCCTGCAAGGCTTTCAGGCGGCGTGCATAATCCAGGCCGGCGACCGGGTCATGGATGGAGCAGGGGCCTACCACGACAAACAGACGCTTGTCTTTGCGTTCCAGAATATTGCGCAGGCTTTCGCGGCTTTGTTCCACCACATCGCCAGCCAGGTCGCTGAGGGGCAGGCGGGCATGTAATTCTTCCGGGGTGGGCATGTTTTCGAAAGAACTGACGTTGATGTTTTCCAGTATGGTATGTGTCATGTTAGGCAAGAGGTGGTAACGTTAATTTTGGCCTACATTATGACCTAATCCGGGGGTTTGATTGCTAGGGCGTGTTGACATATCTTTTAGGCAAAGCATTCCCCCCATAGCGCGGGCTGGCAAGGCGTGCGGCGCAGTCAGGGCTGGTGCCCCTGACAAGACGTGCAACGCAGTCCAGCGCGCGCTATGGGGGGAACCCGGAGGGAATGGGTCCGAAACCTCGCCTGGCGTTGTTGTGCGTCGCTCACTTGGATCACCAAGCAGCGCTCCGCACGCCTAGCCAGACAAGGTTTCAAACCCATTTGCTTGCCTAAAAGATATGTCAACACGCCCTAGTGCATAATCACAAATGCGCTGAATTACTACGCATCTGTTCTGTTTCAGCATGGGATAAATCCCTTAAAATCAGGAATGCATCACGCTTTTTGCTCACCGATATGACAGAACGACCATGTTAAGCTCCGCGCAACGACAAGAATTTGATACCCAGGGTTTTCTGGTTTTACGACAACAGGCAGCCGCCAGCCTGTGTGAAGGCATCATCGCCATTGCTGAACAGCAACTGGCTGGCGATGTGCAACCCATAGAATACGAGGCCGATACCCGTTACCCCGGCGCACTGGCGTCGCGTGACGCCGAAGGTGGTGGCACTGCCAGGCGGCTGTTGCAGGCGTATGCACGCGACCAGCGTATAGCACAATGGGCAAATAGCCAGGCACTGGGTGTGCCATTATTGCAATTGCTGGGCCAGGGCGCGCTGATGTCGCAAGCCCACCATAACTGCATCATGACCAAGCAGCCGCAGTATTCGACGGCAACCGGCTGGCACCGCGACAGCCGTTACTGGAACTTCCAGCGGGCAGAACTGGTGTCTGCCTGGCTGGCCTTACGCAATGAAACCCTGGACAATGGTTGCCTGCTGGTCATCCCCGGCTCACACAAACTGGAGATTGATGCCAGTCAGCTGGATGCCAAGCAATTTTTGCTGACGGACTTGCCGCAAAACCAGGGCTTGCTGGCACGCGCTCAGCCAGTCCCCCTGCAGCAGGGCGATGTCTTGCTTTTTCACAGCAATTTATTCCACGCCGCTGGCAAAAACCAGACTACCGCCACCAAGTTTGCCCTGGTCTTTACCTATCGCGCTGCAGATAATCCACCGCTTCCCGCTACCAGGTCTGCAGCTTTTCCAGAGATTGCCATCTAAAATTTGCGCTATGATGAAATAAAGCGGCATGCAGGGTAATTGTGTAAGGAATTTGCCGATGCACCGACCAACGCTGATACGGCGGTGTTCCCGCCATGCCGATTACGCTACATCGTGGAGAACAATATGTCCAAGCTCACCAAATTCCTTGCCGCCGCTCTGTTGATGGCCTTGCCATTTATTGGTTCGCTCAGTCAGGCTGCCAGCAAGGAAGAATTTCCTGCCAAGCCCATGCTGACCGGTACCCTGCTCAACGGTAAGCCATTCAAGCTCAATACCGGCAAGGGCGACGTGGTGCTGGTGACATTCTGGGCGACCTGGTGCCCGACTTGCCGTGCAGAAATGCCGACTTTCCGCAAATTTTATGAAGCCAATAAAAAAGCCGGCTTTGAACTGGTGACAGTCAGTATTGACGACGCCATGTCGGATATTGATGACTATTCAAAACTCTCGACCTGGATAAGCAAATCCAGCCAGAACTTCCCTTCGTTGTGGCGTAATGCCCCCAACTACAAAGACAATTTCGGCAAAGTCTTTGCTACCCCGACAGCCTTTCTGATCGGTAGAGACGGCAAGATCATAGAATCATTCAAAGGCGCCATCAAGCCTGACCAATGGGCGCATATCAAAACCGTTATTGATGCGGGTGCGCCTGCCAAAGGCTGAACGGCATCTTGCCCCCTCAGTTCTACGGGCAAAGTTCAAGATGACGCGGTCTCGCGTCATTTTTTTTGCCTAACGCACTGCCTTGTCGTTATCAGGCTTGCCACTTGTTGCTATTAAAGTTACTATGCAGAAATAGGTCGTTGCCCTGATGACAAGTTCAGGCGCGCCTTTTGCTTGATTATCTGCAGTTCTTCTTCTGGCTGTTCAACAACTGTCATCGTGCATGTGGGCACTTGCATCAGTGATGCCGGGTGTAGGTAAGGTAGGTAATGGTGAGCTCAATGAGGGTGTTACAGGCATGGCTGTGAAGAATCTGAAGGGGCTGACGAGGCTGAAATGCGCGACGGTGTGCTGCTCGCTCCTAGGCCTGTGCATGGGCGCAGCCTTGCACCATGCAAGTGCCAAGGAGGTGGCGAAAGAGGTGAGCAAGGAGGTGTCGAAGGAGGTGGTGGTGTTGACCACCGACCCGATAGACAGTCATGGCCAGCCCGTACCCATGCAAAAGCTGACCAGGTTTTTTGAATTTATCGAACGTGACCAGGGTATCAAAATACTGCATGTACGCAATTCCTGGCCGCGCGCCCTGATTGCCGCAGAAAATGGTGAAGGCGTGTTGTATGGCGTCAGCAAAACCAGGGAAAGAGAAAGGCTGTTCCATTTTTCATTGCCGGTGCAGTCCAAATACATCTACCTGGTGACCAGAAGCGATGCCACATTCAAGTTTCATTCCGTGACTGACCTGAAAGGCAAGACCATAGGCATACCGCGCGGCATCAGCTTTGGTGATGATTTCGACGCCCTCAAAGACAATTTGTTCACCGTCGAGCAAGACAATAATGTGCCTATTTCGCGCGTCTACAAATTGCTGTTTCGCCGCATGGATGCCGCAGTCTTCAGTTCATTGAGTAAAAACCCGCGTGAGCTGGTAACACGCCTGCAAAAAATACGGGATGCGCATGACGGTGACATGCCCCCCATGAACAACGTGCAGCTCAGCGTCTTACCTAAACCGCTGCTGATAGACACCATGCATTTTGCCGTGAGGTCAGACAAGGATGACGGCATCATCAATAAATTAAATGCCGCCATCCTGAAAGCAAGAAGGATGGGCTTGCTGGATGAGTTGCGCTAGTTCAGGCTTATTCAGACTTATTCAGATTTATTCAGGCCTATATCGTATTTAGATGTTTTCCAGCGCGATCAATTCCTGCACTGTCTGGCGGCGGCGTATCTGCCTGATCTGTTCACCGTCGACCAATACTTCCGGTATCAAAGGACGCGAATTGTAGTTGGAGGACATGCTGGCCCCATAGGCACCAGCATCGTGGAAGACGAACAGGTCGCCAATTTCACAGGCTGGCAAATCCTGGGTCGTGACCACGCCACCATCTTCTTGCGTGAAGACATCGCCAGATTCGCACAAGGGCCCGGCCACCACTGTTGGACGCAGAGCGCCGGTGCGTGGCGTGCCATCTGCTGCGTGAGTGCTGATGCGATGAAAGCTGCCATACATGGAAGGGCGCACCAGATCATTGAAGCCGGCATCGACCAGGGTGAAGAAATTGTTGCCCACCTGTTTTTGCGCACGCAGTTCAGAGATCAGGATGCCGGATTGTGCCACCAGGAAGCGCCCAGGTTCAATTTCCATGCTGATCTTGTGTCCCAGCAGGGCTTCGATTTCTTTTCTGGCCTTGTCCCAGATATCAAAATAATGCGCTGTATCCACCGCTGGTTCATCACCGCGATAAGGGATGGATAAACCGCCGCCGATGGAAATCGCCTGCAAATCGCGCTGGCAGATTTTTACCTGAGCAATCATGGCATCGCAAACGCTTTGCAAATGGTCGTAATCGACGCCAGAACCGATATGCATGTGCAGGCCCACCAGTGTCAGACCATATTGATCAATGATGGCCAGCGCATGCTGCAATTCTTCATGCCAGATGCCGTGTTTGCTTTGCTCGCCGCCGGTATTGGTCTTGCGGCTGTGGCCATGGCCAAAGCCGGGGTTGATACGTAGCCAGACGGCATGGCCGGGGTGGGCCTGGCCCAGCTGTTCCAGCATTTGCGGCGAACCGCAATTCACCGGGATATTCAATTCCACTACACGCTTCAAGGTGGCGCGGTCCAGCAGATCTGCCGTAAACACGATAGGCGCATGGCCACCTGCCGCCGCCTGGCTGGCATAGCCTGCTGCCAGTGCACGTTCCACTTCACCCATGGATACTGAATCCACCATCACGCCTTCTTCACGCATCAGGCGCAGCAGATGGATATTGCTGGATGCCTTCTGGGCGAAGCGAATCACATCAAATTGTCGCAGGCGGGCAATTTGTGCTCTTATAACTGTGGCATCATAGGCCCAGCAAGGTGTCTGGAATTCATTCGCAATGCGGGCAAGCTGATTGGCGCTGATAGTAGTCATGGCAGTTTTCTGGGACTTGATAAGTATTAGTTAGGACTTTCGCAAAATTGTCCCAGCAAGGCGTAGCGACGAAGACAGTACGAACAGTACCGAATCTTGCTAAATGCGGGAGCTGCAACGCAGCTGGGGCGGTTTTGCGTAAGTCCCATAGTGTAAGCTCTACTTTAACAAGTAAAATTCACAGTATGAATGGGATTCCATAAGGATTTTGTTCGCAATCCGTGGATTTGATTCGAAAAGAACGCGAAATACCTATGAACTCAAAAATCGATCAGTTTGATCAAAAAATCCTGCAATTATTGCAACAGGATGCCCGTATCTCCCATGCTGAAATCGGTCGCCAGATTCATCTCAGTCAGCCTGCCGTTTCCGAGCGCATCAAACGGCTGGAAGCGGCGCAGGTCATTCGTGCCTATCGGGCGGATATTAATCCCAAGGCGCTGGGCTATCAAATTACCGCCATGATCAGACTGTCCACACGGCAGGGCAGGCCGTATGCCCAGTATGTTGCCAACTGCCCGGAAATTATCGATTGTTATACCGTCACCGGTGAAGACGGTGCCGTCATGCGCGTACTGGCCAGCGATGTGGAACATCTGCAACGCATCATCAATGAACTGAATGTATTTGGCTCGACCTCAACCGCCATCGTGTTGACGACCCATGTTGCCGGCAAACCCATCACGGTGCCAGCCATAGATTAAAAAAACAGGCCTGCTTCAGGCAGGCCATATTGCCACCCCTTATTTTGGAAGGATATTTCATGCAAAAACGCAATCATTTTCCCCTTGCCCTGCTAACGGCTTTGATATTGCAGGCGGCCTTTACCTGTACAACGGCCTATGCCGACGATACCGCAACTGCTGACAATGGCATTACCCCGTATCGTCCTTCTGTCTCCAATTCCGCCCAGTTGCCGGTGGAAGGGCAACTGGAACTGGAAATGGGTATTGCGTCTGCACGGTCCGATGCTGCCCGCAACCAGAGCCTGCCCTATCTGTTCAAGCTGGCTTTTTCCAAGGAATGGGGCGTTTTGCTGGGTGGTTCTGCCCGCGTCGTCAACGATGACGGTGCTGGCCAGCGCGACCAGGGTTTTGGCGATACCTCATTGATCATCAAGCGCGCTTTCATCATCAATGACGATACCGCTCTGGGTCTTGAGTTCGGCAATAAATTCCCGACTGCGGGTCAACCCCTGGGTTCCGGCAAATCCGACTGGACCATCAATGGCATCGTCAGTCAGGATCTGGGCAAGATCCATGTTGACGTGAACCTGAATACAACCCACCTGGGGGCGGCAGATGTCGGTACTTCCCGCTGGCAAAACGGTTTGTCCAGCTCAGTCTCAACAGAAGTGGCCGATAAATGGAACCTGACTGCCGAATGGGCAGGCTGGCGGCAGGCCGGCACCAAAAATCAGGGGCAGGCATTGCTCGCCCTTAGCTACAGCCCCAACAAACGCATGACGCTGGATGCGGGACTGACCAAAGGCTTGACCAGTGCATCCCCGGATTGGTCCTGGTTTGCCGGGATCGTCATTCCCGTCGCCAAACTTTGGTAATGCTTGCTTTTGTTAGATATGGCGTAAATTGCGGCGGCACAAACCCGCTTTGTACAGAAGCCTTATAATCAGGGTTTACGCAAAATTGTCGCAGTCTGTTCGTCTTTAGCTTGGAAGTCATATGCTGGCACCTTCTTCACCTCGCAAATTTGCCCTGTTTTCTGTCATCGCCATTGTGGCATTGGCGGTCCTGGGCTACCTGTTTTATCAGTCGCTGGGCAGCAAGCAGGCCATGCCGGATGTCAGCTTCACCAACCTCAAAGGTGAAAAAATCTCGGCGCAAAGCCTGCGTGGCAAGGTAGTCATGGTGAATTTCTGGGCGACCTCTTGCAGCACTTGCGTGGCAGAAATGCCAAAAATGATAGAGACCTACAACAAATACAATAAGCAGGGCTTGGAATTCGTGGCCGTGGCCATGAGCTATGACCGACCCGATTATGTCCTCAACTATAGCGAAACCAGGAAACTGCCTTTCCATGTGGCGCTGGACTCACAAGGCAAGCTGGCGCAGTCATTTGGTGATGTCAAGCTGACACCCACCACCTATGTCATCGACAAACAAGGCAATATCCTGAAACGCTATGTCGGCGAGCCTTCATTTGCCGAATTGCACACCCTGCTGGAAAAAGCCCTGGCTGCCTGATCAGGCAGCTTAGTCCGACTCCGCCTGATTTAATTTAATCGCAGTCGCAGTTGCTCTAGCCATTCAAGCTGCGCGGCAGCCAGTGCAGCTTGTAACTGGGCCGCAATAACTGGGTGGGCGACGATTCCATCTTCATCCAGTCCACCACCTATCACCGCTACTGTCACTGATGCCGCCTCTATAATTTGGGCCGACATCACCGTCAGTATTTCTCTCAATGCCGCGTCGGCATGTGTTGCCCTGGGGGATGCATTCAAGACCATCACCGGTTTATTGACAAAAACATCGCTGCTGACGGTCCAGTCCAGCGCATTTTTCATGACGCCGGTGATGCCGTGTGCATATTCCGGGCTGGCGATCAGCACCACATCAGCGCTGGCAATCTGCTGTTTAAAGTCAGCCACGCTGACAGGTGGGCAGGCATCCAGATCAGGGTTAAACATGGGCAAGCCTGCCATACCGGTAAATTCTTGTATCACCATGTCTGGTGGTGCCAGGCGCTGGATGGCGCGTATCAACATGGCGTTGAGTGAGGCGGCGCGCAGGCTGCCGCAAATGGCCAATAGCTTCATTCAGGATTCTTTAGTGAGAGCCGGGTTTGCAAAACCGTATTATGGGGTAATTTGCGCATTGCCGTTTTGACTCCATGTTTGACCAACACGCCCTCATGCGTAAGTCCTGTTGATATAAGCCAAAAAACAACTTCTTGTAAAAAATTAATGCTGATCTTCAATTTGCAGCTATTCTTTAATTGACCCGCCAGCACAGGCAGTTTATTTTTTAGCCGGATAATAAAAAAGGTGGATAGATGTCGGCGTCTTATAGCAATGATGAAATAGAAGACAAGTTTTTTTTACTCGGGCAAAGGGAAATCCTGGGTGCCATGAACGATCTGGCACACCGGCGCGAGCCCGTGACTGTTTATTTTAATGATGGCAAGCAATTTATTGTCACCATGATCCTGTCTGCCAGGTCGGATGGCCTGGTGTTTGATATTGGCGGGGACACCCGTTCGAATAAATTGCTGGAACAGGCCAAGACCTGTGTTTTCCTGGCGCTGCCGGAAGGCATACGTGTACAGTTTTCTGGTATTGATCCGCAACGCTTCGAATGGGGTGATCAGGATGCCTTCTGGGTGCCTATTCCCAAACGCATCATTCGCATGCAAAGGCGTGAATATTTCCGCAATCAGCTTCCCATTATTGACCCGCTGATGGTCAAGCTGTATGACGAGAAGGGGCAGATGACTGCTGAATGGCCGATTTATGACCTCAGCGTCGGTGGCCTGAGTGTGCAGTTAAACAGCCCGCCAGAATTCAAACTGCAACACCGCATCGCCAAAATGCTGATCGTGCTGGGTGCCAAAAATGTTGTCCATTGTGAAGGCGTGGTGCGCCATATCACACCTATGGACAGGGTCAAATTCGGTAAGCACCGCGTTGGTATCAGTTTCCAGAAACTACCACATCATATGGATGTGGCGATTCAAAAGCATATCAACCAACTCGAATATGAACGGCACAAGCTCGAAGTCAAGTAAACAGGACGACATCGGCAGGCTCGCGCTCACCTTCGGCCAGCAACACGACATCGCCCGGCACCACTTCACGCCCCGGCATCGATTGCGGCAGAAGTGGCTAACTCCTGCTGTCCTGATAGACATCATCATGCTGCTCTCTGGAATGCAGATAAAAACGCTGCTAAAGTAAGCGCAATATGCCCCAGGAGATTGAAGCGATGATGACAATAGAGCAAATACGCGAACAAGTAGAAAAAACTTTTCGCGACGAGGCCGATTTTGATGACACCATGGAATTGCTGGCGGCGCATAGTGTAGCCAATCCCGGTGACGCCGAATTGCTGCGCATGCGAATCGCCTTGTTTGACGCCGCCTATGATCATGTCGCCGCCTGGAAAGACAGAAAAACCCTGTTGGCATTGCAGCCCGAAGACCTGGATAACCAGTTAGCCATGCTGTCACGTCAGCACCGCTCTGCACACTGGATTGCCGACGATGCCTTTGCCGAAAGAATGCAGGCCTTGTCTCCGGATGACGATAGTGACGGCAGTGACGATGAAGGCGATAGTGACGAAGGCGAAGAGATCGAACCCGCTGATCCGGAACGTGAAGCCGCCCTAACCGCCTTGCAAGAAGAGGCCGATGCTTACGCTGATGTGCTGCAAAATGAAGCCATCGATGGCTTCCTGCAAATGATGGCGGTTCACGCACCAGATGCCAGCAGCGCAAGCAAAATACTGGCTGCGTGGGCAGACACCAGCATCTGGAACCCGTGGCAGCATTACACACTGATTCTGCAAGCACTGGCAGCCCATCCACATGAAGTCGCTTTAAAAAAAGAAACAGCCAGGTTACTGGTTTCGCTGTGTGATACCAGTGAAGAAGACAGTGTTAAAACACCCATCGGTTATTTTGAACACATGATAGCCGGGCGTTACCATGCCGCCTCTGTCTATCACGCCATTGCCGCCATCGATGAAGTGGATGACCTCGACACTGACCCCGTGCTACTGACCAGTAAGGCACAACTGTTAAAAACCCTGGATGATTATCCTGCCGCTGCAAGCTGCCTCAGACAGGCTGGCATCGCCTATGCAGCGGCTTTGCAAAGCGCCGACCAGGAACAGCGTGAAGACTTGCAGTCCAATTTGTCAGAGGTGTTGCGTGATGCAGCCGCCTGTGAAGGCGGGCGCGAAGCCGTGCATGCCGCGCATTTCGCCGAACTGGATTCATCCATGGCGCGCCTGGATGATTTACCTAACACGTTCATGGGTAAGGACGATGTCGTCAACACTATGGCAGGCCCCCTGGCCGAGTTGAAATCCAGCCTGGCAGAATGGCAGGTCGCCAGCAATAATCAGCCGGTCGGACCAACCGAAGAAGAAATGCTGGAACTAAAAAACATCGCCACCAAAATAGCCAATTCCAGCATGAGCCTGGTTAGCTGGGATCAAATCGATATCCTGCCTATGGAATTAGCAGACTTTGCAGAAGAAATGCCCCCTTGGTTTGACGAGATGGTGGCGGTATTAAGCAAGACCAGCTTACAGTTTTTATCCTGGTTTCAAAACATGTCCAATGTGGCCGCACTGAAACGCGAAGCGCCTGGCCAGTGCTGGCTGTCACCCTCACATGACTTTGCATTGACGATCGAAGCCGCTGGCAGGGCACGCCTGAAACGTTGCCTGAGCATGTTCAATGATGGCAGCCTGATGTTGACCGCGGATAGTCGTGGTAGTACTTACTATGTCAGCGGCCCGCATGTGCACAGCTTTGGTGTTTTCAAATCCACCCCCCTGAACGACATGCTGGCCTTGCACCATGCACGCGTGCAGGCGCATCTGGCTGGCAGGCCCGGCATCAGCATCAAACCCATGGATAGCCTGGACAATATAGAAGAATTTGAAAACCTTCTGCGCAGCCATAGCCGCGAATTCCGTCTTGCAAACGGTATGACCGATCCTGAAATACGTGGCATGAATGTCAAGTTCAATGATTTTTTTGCGATAGAGCTGAAGCGGGAAGTGGCTGATCGCATCGCCGTATTGAAAGCTACCCACCCATAAAATTCAGGCGGCAAAGATATAGAAAAATATTTCTAGACAAAAGTTTCTAGAACATTTATTCTGCTTACATTCTCACATCAGGATGTCAGGCATGTCGTCTCCCGGTCAAAAATCCATCATTCCCAAGCCCACCGCTTCCGAGCTGAATTTGCTCAAGGTCTTGTGGCAGCAAGGCCCCCTGAATGCCAAGCAGGTGCATGAGGTCGTGCAGGCCGAGCGCCCCGATCTGGCCTATGCCACCGTGCTGCGGCATTTGCAGATCATGCATGGCAAAGGCATTTTGACGCGCGACGAAAGTCAGCGCTCACATATCTATGCACCTTCGCAAGAACAGGATTCGCTACAGACCAACCTGCTCAAGGACATGATACAAAAGGTCTTTGCCGGCTCTGGCAAGGCCCTGGTACTGGCAGCCCTGCGCGGCCACGTCAGCGCACAAGAGCGCGACGAGATAGAACAAATTCTTCAGGATGAAAAAAAATCATGATGTCTGCGCATACCCTTGCTGAGCTGCTGGGCTGGCCATTGCTGCACTTTGTCTGGCAGGGCGCACTGATCACCAGTGTCAGCGCCATTTTGCTGGCGCTATGCCGTAATGCGCGTCCACAACTGCGTTACCTGATTGCCTGTCTTGCCATGTTGCTGTGCCTGTTGTGGCCAGCGCTGGGCGTGTTCCAGCAATGGCAGTCACCGCAAGCCATGACTCTGGAAGCAGCCATGCAACTGGCCGCAAATAGCGCGTTGCCGCTGGATCTGGTCTGGGTACGTGAAAGCGCACTGGCTGCCCATATAGAAAATTATCTGCCACTGATTGTTGCCATCTGGAGCGGCGGTGTTGCCCTGATGCTGGCACGTCTGGGCCTGGGCCTGTTATGGGTGTACCGGCTGGGCAAACATCAGCCACAGCCGCAACAGGATTGCTTGTTGCAGGCTCGCCAGTGGCAGGCACGCACCAGCCAGATGGCACAGCAATTTGCCATTGGCCGCCGGGTACAGTTACAGTTCCAGCAGCAACTGGTCAGCCCCATTACCTATGGCTGTTTCAGGCCTGTGATATTGATGCCAGCCTCTTTGCTGAGCGGCATGCCTTACGACATGATAGAAGCCCTGCTGGCGCATGAACTGGGGCACATCAAACGCTGGGATTATCTGGTGAACCTGTTGCAAAACCTGGTGCTGGCGATGCTGTTCTATCACCCGGCGGTGTGGTGGTTGTCGAAACGCATCAATGCCGAAAGAGAATTGATTGCCGATGACCTGGCCATCAGCGCCGTTGGCCAGTCGCGCCCCCTGGCCCGTGCTTTGCAATGGCTGGACAAATTGCAGATCGCTGCGCTGCCTATGCCTGCCATGGCTGCCCACGGTGGCGACCTGCTGTCGCGCATCAAACGCCTGATACGCCCTGATGCCCAACCCTGGCACTGGAAGATGGCCGTACCCGTATTGGGCATAGGCATGGCCCTGGTCTTGCTGTTGCAAACCCAATTGATATCCAATGCCGAAGCCCTGCCGCAGACAGTAGACCGCGACCAGCCAGCGACGCAGATGGCAACACAGATGGCAACGCAGGTGACAACACCAGCAGCGCAAGCTGCCAGCCCGCACAGGACAGCGTATGTACAAACCCAGTCAGAACATGTGCTGGTCATGGATGAACAAAGCGGCAAAATCTTGTTGTCTAAAAATGCAGACAGCATGGTACCCATCGCATCGCTATCCAAATTGATGACAGCCATGCTCACGCTGGATGCCGGGCTGGACAAGAATGAAGCCATCACCATCAGCAAAGAAGACATGCTGGTATATCAAAACAGCCAGGTGAAGTTAGCAGCGGGCATGGTCTTGTCACGCCAAAACCTGCTTGAACTGGCGCTGATCCCTTCCAGCAACACTGCCGCCAAAGCCCTGGCCAGAACTTACCCTGGTGGCGAAGCCGCATTTGCCACCGCCTTGCAACAAAAAATCGCCAGCCTCAAGCTACAACAAACCCACCTGGAAGAAGCCACTGGCACCTCATCCAAAAACCGCGCCAGTGCCAGCGACTTGGCCCGCATCGTCAAAGAAGCTGCGGGCTACCCGGAATTGCGCAGGCTCACCAGCAGCAGTCAAGGGGCGATCACCATCGCCGGCAAAACCCAGGAATACCAAAGCACCAATCCCCTCACAAGCAACAAAGACTGGGGCATCTCGCTGTCTAAAACCGGTTATTCCAAGGCGGCAGGCCGTTGCCTGGTGATGCGCGCCAGTGTGGCCGGCAAGCCCGTCATCATGGTTTTGCTGAATGCAAAAAATGTGGATATCCGCAATGACGATGTCCACCACATCCGGGCGATGCTAGACCCGGCTCCATCTAGTTAAGAAACTCTTCCCCCTCATTTTTTGACAGTGAAACTTTGCGCCACACCAGGCGCAAGGGACTGTCATTCCCTGAATAAACATCCACGCACATTGATGAAAGCACACAGCATGTTGTTGAGATTAACAAGATACCCCTTGTCGCGCATTGCACTGGCAGCGCTATCCCTGTTCGCCGGCAGGCAGGCGCTGGCCCAGGCACCTGCCATCAATGGCAATGGCCAGCAAGTCGACATCACCGCCAAACCGCAGCAGGTGCGTGAACGCCAGGACGACGTCGGCCTGCGCAGCACCTATGGCCGTGAAGACATAGAAAAATATGGCGACAGCAACCTCAGCGACGTCCTGAAACGCCTGCCCGGCATCAGCGTTACCGAAAGCAAAGGCAAGGGCGCAGAAATCCGCATGCGGGGCCTGGGCAATGGCTATACCCAGATCTTGCTGAACGGCCAGGCCACACCCAATGGCTTCACCATCGACAGCATTGCCCCTGATCTGATAGAAAAAATCGAAGTCATGCGCGTGGCTGGTGCCGACGTCAGTGCCCAAAGCATAGCCGGTACCATCAACATCGTACTCAAGAAAAAAAGTAGTAATCAATCGACAGAAATAAAATCCAGTGCAGGCCTGCAGGCCGGGCGCGTGTCTGGCAATGCATCCTGGAGTATCGCCGACCATCTGCCTGCCGCCATTGCAGACCGGGCAGACATCAACTATGTATTTGCAGGCAGCATCGACAGCACGACAAACGATGTGAATGATGCACTGCGCGAAGGCCAGTACAGTCTGCCTGCTAGCAAACAGTGGCAGGCACTGGCAGACAGGCAACTGCAGCAAACACAGCAAAACCGCCGCGACGCCATCAGCCTGACACCACGCCTGAACTGGAAAATCGATGCCCAAAACAGCCTCAACTGGCAGGTCTATGTGAACTATGCGCGACTGGAAACTGCCAAGTCTGAAAAAGAAACCAGCCTGCTGGGCACTACTACAGAATTCCCTGACAACCGTGCCCTCTGGGCTGCCCATATCTTCACCAGCCGTAACGACATTAACTGGGAACGTCGCCTGGCAGACAGCGCCAAGTTAAATCTTAACTGGGGCTGGAACCATTTTGACCGCGATGCCAAATTCCAGTTCTGGGGCAATGACAGCCAGGGCAGACAGACCGAACATCGCTATGTGACTGGTGACGCCAATGAAAACGAATATCGCTTCAGTGGCAAATACCTGGCACCATATTCAGAAAGCCATGTACTCAGCCTGGGGTGGGACAGCAGCCGTAGCGCACGCACCGAAGGCCGGGACGAAACCGACATCGACATTGCCACCGGCAACATCACGCCAGACAATCATCACTATCAGGCTGGCCTGGCCAAACTGGCCGTCTATCTGCAAGATGAATGGACCATCAATGCCGCCTGGTCTGCCTACCTGGGTTTGCGTTGGGAACGCATCGCCACCAATAGCCGCGAGGCGGGTGCATTTGATGTTGAGAACCGGTCCACCATGCTCAGCCCCATACTGCAAAGTGTGTGGAAGCTGGACGCAAAAAGACAATGGCGCTTTGCTCTGAACCGCAGCTTTAAACTGCCTACCGTCGCCAACCTGGTACCACGCCGCTTTCGCGTTGACAACAACAATACCCCGCTGAACGCCGACTTTCAGGGCAACCCCCGCTTGCGTCCTGAACGTGCCTGGGGACTGGATGTCGCTTATGAACATTACCTGACTGAATCCAGCCTTGTCAGTATCAATACCTACTGGCGCCGCATACAAGACGTGATGCTGGAACAACCGGCGCAAAACGACAGTCCCTGGCTCTCGATGGTTAACAATAGCGGGCAGGCCAAAGTCATCGGGCTGGAAGTTGAAATCAAAACCAAGCTGCAAGAGTTGTCACCTGGTTTGCCGCCGCTGGAACTGCGTGCTAACGCTAACCGCAACTGGTCAACCGTGGACCAGGTACCGGGGCCAAACAACCGCCTGGCGCACCAGACCGGCCTGCTGATCAGTACCGGGGCCGACTACCAGATCAACCCTGCCTGGCGCACAGGGGTAGACTTCAGCTTCCAGGCAGCAGACCAGATACACGAATCCACCTACATCAATACCCACACCGGCCCCAAACGCAACCTGGATATCTATCTAAGCTGGAAACAAAGGAAACAAAGCCAGTGGCGTTTTTCAGTCACCAATGTCTTGCAACAAGACCGGCTGGTCAGTGGCGACTACAGCAACGACACAGCACGCTGGACCGATGCCGGGCGCGAACAATCGGCACGGACCTGGCGCGTGGTGTGGGAATGGCGCATGTGATGCAAGCTTGTAGAGTAAGTACATCAAATTACGACAATTTTTAAATGCCGTCTTTACGAAATTTTTGGAAAATAAAATGAAATCATCAGCACTACAAATTTTAAGAGTCAGTATCCTTGCCATTGGCACCATGCTTACAATGATAGCCATGACAGCCATGAGTGCCGAAGTAGATACGAAAGCTGACGCTATCAAGCGCGCCGCGGATGAAGCCATACTTCCAGTCATGAAAGCACATGCCATCCCCGGCATGACCGTCGGCATTGTTGCCAATGGAAAGCAATACGTCTTCAACTATGGCTTGGCATCCAAATCAGAAGGCACGCCCGTCACCGATACAACGCTGTTTGAGATAGGTTCAATCAGCAAAACCTTTGTTGCAACCATGGCAACGCTGGCGCAGGGCAGGGGAAAGCTGGCACTGACCGACACGGTCGCTGACCACATTCCCAGCCTGAAAGGCAGCAGTTTTGGCGAAACCACCTTACTGAGCCTTGGCACCCACACCACCGGTGGCCTGCCTCAACAGGTGCCGGATGAAGTGTCGAACAATGAACAACTGATTAGCTATTTAAAAAATTGGAAACCGGACCATCCACAGGGCCAGTACCGCACATATAGCAATGTCAGCATAGGTTTGCTCGGCGTCATTGCCGCGCAGAGTTTGCAACAACCTACTGCGACCATCATGCAAGGACAAATTTTCCCCGCCTTCAGTATGAAAAATAGCTTTATCGTCGTACCTGACAGCAAACGGGCAGACTATGCGCAGGGCTACAGGCAAGATGACACCCCAGTCCGGATGAAGGACGGTGTGCTGTCCGCAGAAGCGTACGGAGTCAAAACCACCGCCAGCGACCTGGTGCAATTCATCAAGGCAAATATCGGCGAGATGAAACTGACACCAGAATTCGCACTCGCTTTGGAAAACACCCACACCGGCTATTTCAAAGCCGGCGGCATGACCCAAAGCCTGGTCTGGGAGCTGTACCCATACCCAACCGATGTCGCTGCCGTCATCGAGGGTTCTACCGACCACATGGCCCGTGACGCCACACCCGTTAAAAAAATCACGCCACCAATGATTTCAGGCGAAAATGTATTCATCCACAAGACAGGCGCCACCAATGGATTCGGGGCATACATCGCCTTTGTGCCTGAAAAGAAAATGGGAATTGTCATCCTGGCTAACAAGAATTATCCAAGCGCGGTGCGGATTAAGACAGCTCAGCAAATTCTTGGGCAGTTGGGTTTGTAAATTGGTTATAGGATTTGATGAATTGATTCAAAACGCTATGTTTTTTTTAAGCATTTAAATTTTTTCTCTGTTCATGTGGAAAATAGGTAACGCTCGTCTTAAGGTCAGGAAAGGCCTCAGGCGAGCGTAGGCAGTGATGCGGTTTGGCTGGAAGAATGACCAGTGCTAAGCCAATTAATAGTATGGAATAAAAAATGAAATCCCCATATTTGACGGCAATTGACGAGATTCGTTCAGGCTGGTAAAGGTCGAATAGCTTTGTATATTTGGCTGCCTGTGCGGCAGTGAACTCGCCTCAGTCAGCGCCCTGCCTTTATTCGGATTTTCAAGCTGCCTGTGCGGCAGTGAACGCGATGCGTCCACCAATGAGTACTACTTTCCCTTTCTAAGCTGCCTGTGCGGCAGTGAACTCGAAAAAGAACTGGAACAAGGTTTTGCATTTTCAATCTTGATATTACGTAGTATGAGTATGGATTTCATTACACCCCCATGATGCTGATGTTGAGTTGCAAGTCATCTCTTAATAAGGCAAGCTTCTTTTCGACAATTTTTTCCATGAGAGATATTCGACGCCTTTCATTTTTAATTTATCGTTGTCAAGTTTGTGGTTAAGCCATGAAGAAAATTGACCTGCGATTTCCGATTGCCAGTCTTTACTTTCTCGTTCCATTTGGAATTGCTTGTCGTCACGAAATGGATCAAGCCACAATTGTTGCGCACGGCTGATCTGACTTTCACTACTCCAGCCAGAGTGATCGGTGAGATTTCTGATTTCATAGGGATGGACAAACAAGATATCAATCAGCTCGTCTACTAATTCAGCGCGTTTGTCTGAATTCTTGTTCATCTTCCCCTGAGCGCATTGCCTGCGGCGGTTACGAAACAACGTTTGTCTACAATGATTTTGAGCGGAGGGTCGTTAGCACGTGCAACTGAATGAAGCTGCCTGATACCAGAGGAAAATCAGCATGAAGAGTCGTAAAAAAAGCAAAATTGATTGGCAAAAATTAGAGCCACTTAATCCGCTTCATTACAACGAAGATCGAGTGATGATCAGAGTGTGAATTGGGAAAGGCTAATTTTTAATTTTTCAATATGGATGCGTGCAGTTTGGCGTATCAGGGCTCGCTTTGTTTCTGCGCTTAATCAGACGATGTTTTGAGGCGATGGTTGCTGCGATTTTGTGTGGAAATTATGTTACGCGTGGAAAAGTGTTGTGTAAATAGATCTGATTGGATCGAAACTTGCACTTATGATCACGGGGTTGAGATAGAATACTTCGGTGAGGTGGCTTGAATTTCCTATCCTTTTTTCGTATTGGATATTCCTTGATCGTGCATAACTATTGATATCCATAACCAATCTGCGCTTACGGCTTCAAACATTCGAGAGAAATGATGAAAATAAGATTCATATTCGCTTTGCTTGTATGCTTTGGCCTGCCGTTCGTCGCGTGCGCGGAGGTTTACAAATGCAAGAATGCGGACGGAAAAGTCACATACTCGGATCAGGAGTGCCCTGGGTCGGCAACTGCAAGGACGTCGCCAAACTCAGTATCCAATCCGCCCACCCTTCCCCCCGTGAAGCGCGAAGAACGCACCGTCCAAGCCGGCCAGAAAAATGAGCCGAAACCGTCGACCTTCTATCCGCGCTCATCCATGGAGCCTGATCCGCCCATGTCTCAACAAGAAAAAGACAAATGGCGGGCTTTTGCAAAAGATATGGACAAAAAATATGCCGCTCTCTTAACAGAACGAACCCAGAGCTGCAAAACAGGCGACGCCAAGGCTTGCAAGGAACTCGCCTGCTCTTCGTTAGACGGAAGGCGTGGACCTGCCGAAGATTTTATCTACTGTGCCAAGGCAAGAGGATTGCCACACGGAAGCTACTGGGTAATCACGGAAGGACACCCTGATCCTGATCCGCAAAGCGATAAACATCTGCTCGAAGCAGCGCTGACGCCACGCCTAAAGGAAGGACGGCACGAAACTCTGCATAAAATGGACTTGTTGTGTTTCCGCAAGAACCGAACGCGTACCGATTTTGTTTCTGATCAATACTGGATCGACCAGATTCTCTATGTCGAAAAAGGCGCAAATGGGCCACTACTGAGATTGACATTTTCCCAAAACGGTTATGGGGCACACGGCACAAAAACAATGCCGGAATATAAAACACTGGAAGAATTGATCGACAAGACCTGTGAGAAGTAGTTGTAGATTCGTCAGCTCTGCATAAAACAGTCACCCATCAAACCATGAGGGAAATCCCATGCTCAAACTCGTGACTTCAGTTCTTTTCGTCATCCTGCTGGGCTTAAGCGGATGCCACAGGAAAGGCAATTTTGACGCCGGTTTGCAAGCGTATGAACGCAATGATTATCCCGCTGCATTGAAGGAGTTCAAGCCGCTCGCGGAAAGCGGTCATGTGGAAGCGCAATACTACATGGGGCACATGTACCTCACGAGCAAGGGTGTGCCGGTCGATGATGTGCAAATGGTGCGCTGGTTTCGCAAGGCGGCCGAACAGGGCCATGCCAAGTCTCAATCAAGGCTCGGTGAGTTGTACGTGTATGGTTCTGGCGTTCGCACGAACTTTGCCGAGGCGGCAAACTGGTTCTTGAAAGCCGCTGACCAAGGCGATGTCGATGCCCTGGTCAGTTTGGCTTATCTTTACGATGCCGGAACTGGGGTAAAAAAGGACCAGGAGGCAAGTTTCGCTCTTTATAGCCTTGCACGAAGCAGAGACCCATCGAAAGGCGATGAGACACTCTTCTCGAAAATGACAGCCGAGCAATTCGCGGCCGGACAGGCGCTTGCCGATCGTATGTCCGCCCCGGGAACCATATCCAAAGTGCTTGCCCAGCGCTAGAAAGAACGTGAACTGTGTTGGCCGCTCAGCCATGTAGGGCGGGTGAAACCCGCGCTGTGAATCGATTTCTCAACGATTTATCGTTCAAATATAATTTCCACATAAAAATCAGATCTGCTGTAATTCTCAAAAGTCTGTCGGCGCGGGTTCCACCCCATAAGCGCTAACCAAAATTACCGTCCCTTAGTTTTTTACTTTGAGACTGCCGTTTTTTTCTACCCGGGTCCTTCAAACGATTCATGATTGTTCCCCAAGATTCCAGGCAAGCAAATAATGGCTGACAAGGGTTAATCGCTACCCTTAATAATTTCAACATGATGATCGTTTCGCGCCAAATACTTCTTTCTTGTTTTGATCGTCGATTTTCATCTTGTTGATGAGGTGATTTTCGCTTCAATGTTAGCCTCATCAAGGGAAAAAAGCTCGCCCATCGCAATTAATCTTTCAATGAGACAAGCTACCAATAATTTTCCTTGTAACCATGCTTTGGCACCTTCTGGATCTTTCTTTTTGAGGTTTCCTATTTCCAGCAAGGATTTCAATCGCTTGAACACCAATTCGACTTGCCAGCGATGGCGGTACAATCCTAAAATTTCCTTCGCTTCTAATGCCAGTAACGTCGTCACCATAACCACATAACCCGCCAATTCAACCGTGCTCGCCTGAGCTTCCTTTGCACGGGCACGCTTACTCATTTCTCTCTTTAATCGGTGTTCACTTTCCTCTCTTTGTGCTGTCGTTTTACGATAAGCACAGACCCGCACAGGGATTAATTCTTTGCTGCCTTCGAGCACCGCTGACCATGCCGCACATTGACCCAATTCCAGCGTCCTGATTAAGGGCAGCAAATCAAACTTCTTTCCTTGCCCATCTTGTAGCGGCAAGCCCGTCAAATTCATTCTGGCAAGGATGTCGCCTCCTTGATCAAGTACATGATTTACGCCTCGTCGATTCGTGAAGCCGTGATCACATAACACCACGTCTCCGGCTTCAATACCAAACTGCGTGAGCGTTTCACCTACAGGAGGTCTTGTTCGTATTCTGAATCTGATATAAAAAACGTTTTGTCTTCCGCGCTAACCAAAAAACACTCTCATGATGATGACCTTGAGAGAAGCGTCCTTTGCGCTCCGTCACTGGCCGGATGCCAGAAACGACATGGAAAAAATCATGACTATGCACTCCAACTTAGAGCAACTCGCAGCGCTGCCGCAATTTCACGCCAGCTAATAATTCTGGTTGAAGATCGTTTAATAAGTGCTGCATCGTTAGCAAGGCATGGATCTCATCTGCATTAAACCAAATTCCGGGTAGTTCTTGCTGAGAGTTAGGTTCTCCCCAAGCAATGCGATAGCCTCCAGCATTTTTGTCAAATTCGACAGGGATGTTCATGCGGTCCCGGAGATAGCTCAGATATCTTTTGAACGTGGCCAGGGAAATTTCTAGCTCGTCAATGATGTCTGCTTTGGTGACGACTTTAGCTTGATGAAGCATTTGCGTAATGCGATATATTCTACTTGGCTGTCCCATGCAAGTCCTGAAATGGCGATATTTACAATGTTGCTATAACTATAAATAAATATTGTCGATATTGAAATAAAATATAGCAATAAATAACCTTGAATTATTTTGTGATTCAACGCCCATGCAATGATGCATCCTTCTGCCATCAACCGAGATTTAGAAATTTAATTGCGCAAAGATTAAGGTAATGTTTGGATAATTCACTCGATGGCGATGCTTGAATGGTGAGGAGTAGGGCAGTGCACTCAGCCGTCGTGAACGTATTGTTTTCGACAGTCTGGGCCTTTGTTACTGATGTTTATGGCTCAAGCCCAGACATGAAGACAAGATTTCATTGAACAATCTGTTGCCTTCATCCGCCAAGGGCGGCCAATAATGCAGGCAGCTTACTGCCATTGATAGGGATATCCGTGCATGAGCAATCTACTTGATAACATTGTCTGGCATACCCTGTTGGGGCCGCATGCCAGGTATGCGGAAGGGCTGGGCGCGGTGCGGCGTTATGCTGCGGGCTTTCCGCCGTTTGCTGCTTTTGCGGATGTTGGCAACCCTGATCTTGCTACGCTGGCGCGGTATGTGGCAGCCGGCGAGCAGATCTATTGCGATGGCTGGGCGGCACCTGCACCGTCAGGCTGGTGCATAGAATCAGAATCCGAATTACAGAAGATGGTCTGGAATACGGCCACCCCCACCGCTGATACAACGCTGGAAACCATTTTGTTGGGGCCGCAACATCAGTCCGCCATATTGGATTTGGCCGCGCTGACCAGCCCTGGTCCTTTTACTGTGGGCAGCCTGGCGCTGGGTGATTATCTGGGGGTGTTCGATGGGCCGCGCCTGCTGGCCATGGGCGGCGGGCGTCTGTGTGCAGATGGCTACAGGGAAATCAGCGGCGTTTGCACGCACCCGGCGTATCAGGGGCAGGGCATGGCAAAAAAGCTGGTGTCTGTATTGTTGCACCGTCATGCTCAACAGCATGAGAAAAGCTTTTTGCGTGTCATGCGTGCGAATGAAGCGGCGTTCCGGCTATATGTGAATATGGGTTTCCAGCACTATGGCACGTCGGTCGCCAGAGTCATTTCTCGCTATTAAAAAACAAAAAATAGAACAAAACCCCGTGCTGCGATGGCTGCGATGTCAGGCGCGGCTTTCGTCTTTTGTCTTGGTTGCATGGGGGCAACGTACTATAATCCAGCTGTACTGGCGAATAAACAAAACGTGCGGACTGCATGAAACAAGTGGACGGAGGCCCAGCGCTTCAGTATTCTTGCATTATTCCTATGGACAGGTCAGTCTGTCCTCTGGGGGATGTGCCGTTTCATTTTGCCGGCATGTCTGGCACGCTAAGGATGAAACCATGCTGATCACCAATTTGACATCGCAAACCGACGTGCCGGAGGATGGCTTGTTGGCAGAACGCGTGGCTTCTGATGCAACGCTCACCGCTGTGCGGCGGGTGCTTGAGCTTGAAACGGAAGTGAAGCGCTTGCGCGATACGTTTGCTGCCATGCCTGCCGCTGCCAGGCAAGATCCTGCGTGGAAAGATAAAGTTGCTCACCTGCTAAGCAGAGTCGTTTTGTTCCGGCTTGCTGCTTCTGCTGAACACGGGCGTGCTCATGCTGAGCCGTCGTCAGCGCGGGCAGTTGATCGTGCTGTGGAATGAAGCAGGAAGCTGTTGGCTTGCTGCAGGTGATTTGAAAAATTGTAGTGTAAAAAAATAGGAGTTGGCCATGGCCTCGGAAGAAACTAATGTGGTGTACGGAACGGAAGACTTGTTGACCAGTTTGTGTAACTCGGTGCTACGGGTGTTGAACGCCGCTACGCAAAGCAAGGTGCATTATTCGGCCATGGTGCAGCGTATTACCAAGATAGGTTTGAAGCCGGATATCGGCTGCTTTGTGCTGTTTGATGGTGGTTTTTCTGGTTTGGTGGTGTTGAACTTTGATGGCGATACCGCGCTGGAAATCTATGAAAAATACATGCTCAACATGGGCATGCCCAAGTCCGAGCTGGCGACGTCTTTCACGTCAGATGAAGTCGCCAATATTTTGGGTGAACTGATGAACCAGATCGTCGGTGATTTTACTGGCAAGGTACGCAGGGAACTACAAACCAATATCACCCAAAACCAGCCAAAGATGCTGGTGCTGACCAAGCAGGTCATGCTGAGTGTGGATACACCGCTGGACAGGCCAGAACTGCGCCGCGTGTCTTTCTTTACCGAAAAGAATAATATCTTTTATCTGGAACTTGCCATCGACCGGACAGAGTTCATCAAACTGCATGACTTTGATGCGCATGAAGTACCTGATCCGGATGCCTTGCTCGATATGCAGCAAGCTAGTCAGAAAGCGGAAGCAGCACCACCTGCGGCAGCAGACGATGACAATGCCGAACTGTTGAAATCTTTGGGGATGTAAATTGCCATGCATCAACATTGATGTTGATTAGGACTTACGCAAAACCGCCTCAACTGCGTTACAGCTCCTTGCCGCACTATTCGTGCTGTCTTCGTCGCTGCGCCTTGCTGGGACAATTTTGCGTAAGTCCTATTGATATTGATGCAGTTAAATAAAAGGCCGCGTTAACTTTAGTTAAGCGGCCTTTTGCTTTGTGCGTATAGCTTGGTTCAGTTTTCGTATTTCAGTTTTTACTTCAGCTTTTTTACCACCACGCAGCCTATGGAATAGCCCGCACCAAATGAGCAGATCACGCCTATGGTGCCGGGTATCAGGTCTTCCTGGTATTTGTGGAAGGCGATGATGGAACCTGCCGATGAGGTATTGGCGTAGGTGTCAAGGATGGTGGGTGATTCTTCTTGTGTGGCATCACGGCCCAAAATCATGCGGGCGATCAACAAATTCATGTTGAGGTTGGCCTGGTGCAGCCAGAAGCGTTTTACATCAGAGATGCTGATGCCGGCTGCCTGTACCGTTGAGGTGATGACGGCGGCGGCCATGGGGCAGACATCCTTGAACACTTTACGGCCTTGCTGGCGGAACAGTTTGTCGGGTTTGCCGATGCCGCTTTCATCAGCGCGGTTCAAGAAGCCAAAGTTGTTGCGGATATTGTTCGAGAATTGGGTCTTCAGTTTCAAGCCGACAATTTCAAACTGGTGCTTGGATGTTGCCAGGTCGGCGCGTTCTATGATGATGGCGGTGCAGGCATCACCAAAAATGAAGTGGCTGTCGCGATCACGCCAGTTCAGGTGGCCGCTGGTGATTTCCGGGTTGACTACCAGTACAGCACGGGCTTGCCCGCTTTCTATGGCAGTGACGGCGGCCTGTATGCCAAACGTGGCAGATGAACAGGCGACATTGATGTCATACCCATAGCCGTCTATACCCAGTGCCGCCTGAATTTCAACTGCCATGGCAGGGTAGCCGCGCTGCATATTGCTGGCGGCACAGATCACGGCGTCGATATCGGCAGCGCTGCGGCCCGCACGTTCCAGCGCCTGGGTGGCGGCTGCCACGGCCATTTCACACATGATGGATGGTTCGTCGTCGCTGCGTTCCGGGATGCGTGGCGTCATGCGGTTGATATCCAGCACGCCATCTTTGTTCATCACATAACGGGCTTTGATGCCGGATGCTTTTTCTATGAAGGCAACGCTGGATTCTTCCAGTGCCACGACGTCGCCGCTGGCGATGGCCGCTGCGTTTTGTGCATTATGTTGCTGGACATAACCATTGAAGCTGGCGATCAGTTCTTCATTGGAAATGGACTGGGATGGCGTGTACAGGCCGGTGCCGCTGATGACTACTTTACTCATCTCTTGCTTTCTTGTTATGTCGTTCCGAATAATGCGCAAAAAATGCGCGACGATGTCGCTCGATTTTACACAAGATTAATGACAATCTAGCGAGAAACGCACAGAAATAGAGTGCTTGTTCCAGTTTGGTGCATCTTGAAACCGGAACAAGCAGGTGTGACAGAATTGGCAGCTTTTACGACTTTCAGCCAGTCAATTGCTGTTTATGATGCAGCAAATGCGCTTCAACAAAGCTGGTGATGAAGTAATAGCCGTGGTCATAGCCAGCGTGGTAACGCAGGTTTAGTGGCTGTTGTACTTGTTGGCAGGCAGCGGCAAACAGGTCGGGGTGTAATTGCGCTTCCAGAAATTTATCGTCCAGCCCTTGGTCGATCAGGATGCCTTTGGGGAAGGGGGGCTGACGCAGATTCTGCATCAACTGGGTGGCGTCATAGGCGCGCCAGCTTGTTGTGTCTGTCCCCAGATAGCCGCTGAAAGCCTTGTTACCCCACGGGCAATGCATGGGGGCGGCAATCGGGGCAAAGGCTGACACGCTGTGAAAAAATTCTGGATGACGCAAGGCCAGTACCAATGCCCCATGGCCGCCCATGGAATGCCCCATGATGCCTACCCTTTGCCTGTCCGTGGGCAAGTTATCGAGCAGGATGTTTCTCAGTTCATGCACGATATAGCTGTGCATGCGGTAATGCTTGCTCCACGGTGCTTCGGTGGCGTCCAGGTAAAAGCCGGCGGCGACGCCAAAATCCCAGTTGTCGCTGTCGCCAGGGATGTTGGCATTGCGCGGGCTGGTATCTGGCGTGATGAGGATGATGCCTTCGCGGGCGGCAATGGCTTGCGCACCACCCTTGATCATGAAGGTTTCTTCGGTGCAGGTCAGCCCCGCAAGGTAAAACACCGCTGGGCAAGTGGCGCCAGCCAGTGCCTGCGGTGGCAGGTAGACAGAAAACCGCATAGGCAATCCGATTTCTCTGGATGCATGCTGATAAAACCGCTGCACGCCAGCATGGCAGGCATGCTGGCTTAACAGCTCAATATCATCCGGCAGGGGCAAGAGCGGCTTCATCAGTACAGCACGACAGAACGGATGGATTCGCCGCTTTTCATGAGGTCAAAGCCTTCATTGATGCGTTCCAGCGGTAGCCTGTGGGTGATCAGGTCATCGATATTCAACTTGCCTTCCATGTACCAGTCGACGATTTTGGGCACGTCGGTACGGCCACGGGCACCGCCAAAGGCAGAACCTTTCCATTCGCGACCAGTCACCAACTGGAAGGGGCGGGTGCTGATTTCTGCACCGGCTTCGGCCACACCGATGATGATGGATTTACCCCAGCCCTTGTGACAGCATTCCAGTGCCTGACGCATGACCTTGGTATTGCCTATGCATTCAAATGAATAGTCGGCACCGCCATCGGTCAACTGGATGATATGGTCAACCACGTTTTCTACCTGCGACGGATTGATGAAGTGGGTCATGCCAAACTGGCGCGCCATACTTTCACGTGCAGGGTTCAGGTCGACACCGATGATCTTGTCGGCACCCACCATTTTGGCTGCCTGTATCACGTTCAAGCCTATGCCACCCAGTCCAAATACCACCACATTCGCGCCAGCTTCCACCTTGGCGGTGAAAACCACGGCACCTACGCCAGTGGTGACGCCACAGCCGATATAGCAAATCTTGTCGAAGGGGGCATCTTCCCGCACTTTGGCAACGGCAATTTCTGGCACCACGATGTAGTTGGAAAAAGTCGAGGTACCCATGTAATGGAACAGTGGTTTGCCATCCAGCGAGAAGCGCGATGTCGCATCCGGCATCAGCCCGCGTCCCTGGGTGGAACGGATTGCCTGGCACAGATTGGTCTTGCGTGACAGGCAGAATTTGCATTGACGGCATTCGGGCGTGTACAGCGGGATCACATGGTCACCCTTGCGCAGGCTGCTGACACCCGGGCCGGTATCGACCACGACGCCAGCGCCTTCATGTCCCAGGATGGCAGGGAACAAGCCTTCCGGGTCGGCACCAGACAGGGTGTAATAATCGGTATGGCAAATGCCGGTGGCCTTGACTTCGATCAGCACTTCACCAGCTTGCGGGCCTTGCAGATCGACTTCTTCTATCGTCAAGGGCGCACCTGCTTTCCAGGCGATGGCGGCTTTGGTTTTCATGCTGATCCTTTATGGAATGTTAAGGTTTGCTGATTGTCTTAGAAAGCCGGTGTATTGCGGGTGTTTTTTAGCGGTCTGGCTGATTCTGAATGAAGAATGGCTTAAAAAGACGGGGCAGTGGCTTCTGGACTATCATCATGCTTTTGTTGATGCACAGGGTAAAGTCGTGAATTTAAACAAGCGCACAGACCAACACGTAGACAAACACGCAGACAAACGCGGTTTTCCACGCCGGCTTGATATTATCGTGTATCCCGGTTTCAAGGCGCTGGAGGCGATAGGGCCGATGTCGGTGTTTGAATATGCGAATATCCATTTGCAGCGCCAGGGCAAGCCCGCCGCTTATGATGTCAAAATTGCAGCTGCCCAGGTTGGGCCTGTGCGCTCAGACACGCTGATGTGCCTGGAAGCGACCAAGGCCATCAACCCGCTGGCCTTGCCAGACGATGCGATTATTGTTGGCTCGCGCCATATCCGCGATGCGCTGGAAGAAAATGGCGCAATTATCGACTGGGTGGCGCATGTCGCCCCCAAAATCCAGCGCCTGGCGGCCTTGTGCTCGGGTGCTTTCTTCCTGGCAAAGACAGGGCTGCTGGATGGCAAGCATGCCACCACGCACTGGAGTGTGGCGCGCCAGTTGAAGGATGATTTCCCGGCTGTGCAGGTGGATGCGGATGCCATCTTTATACGCAGTGGCAACCTGTGGACATCGGCTGGTGTGACGGCAGGCATAGACCTGGCCCTGGCTTTTGTCGAAGATGATTGCGGCCATGAACTGGCGCTGGAAGTGGCCAGTGACATGGTGGTGTACCTGAAGCGCCCCGGTGGACAATCACAGTTCAGTACCCATTTGCTGAGCCAGAAAACGGCGCAGACCAATATCCGTGAATTGCAACAGTGGATATTATCCAACCTGCATCAACGCCTGCCGGTATCGCAACTGGCCGATATGGCTGGCATGAGCCTGCGCAATTTCGCCCGCCTGTTCCAGCGTGAAGTGGGTGTCAGCACGTCGGAATTTATCGAAACTGCGCGTCTTGAAACTGCCCAGCGCTTATTGGCCGACGTGTCGGAACAGGGCATGCCGGTTAAAACCATTGCTGCTCGTTGTGGCTTTGCCAGTGATGATCATTTGCGCCGGGTATGCCAAAAACGCTTGCACGTATCACCGACGCAATACCGCGACAGTTTTACATCGCCACATAGCGGTCAGGGCGGTGGTTCAGGCTGATTGCCAGGTTCAGGGCAAAGGCACCAATGATGGACGCCAGCAGCGCCATCGGTGGCACTACCGCCAGCGAAGCCATGACGATGCAAAAATCCACCGCCATTTGCAACTTGCCGGCACGTATGCCGCGTTTTTCTTGCAGGTACAGGGCCAGGATATTGATACCGCCAAGACTGGACTGGTGGCGGAACAGCACAATAAAACCTACGCCCATCATCAAGCCACCGATCAACGCAACATAGAATGGGGTCAGTGCCGTCATGCTGGTCAGGTGCACTAATTTGGGATGCAGGCTAGAAAATACCGATACCAGTGCCACCGCACAAAATGTCTTGAGTGTGAAGCGCCAGCCCATGCGTTGCCAGGCCAGCCAGTAAAACGGCAGGTTGATGAGGAAAAACACCAGACCGAAGGATAGGCCGGTGCTGTAATGAATCAGAAAGGCCAGCCCGGCGGTGCCACCAGTCAGCAAGCCAGCCTGATTAAACAGGGCGATACCCAGCGACACCAGCATGGTGCCGGTAAAGATGGCCAGCACATCTTCCAGCAGGCTATGGGCTACCAGTGATTTGGGCGGAGTCTTGCTGACGGTTTTCATGACAGGTGGCAGGTACAAAAAAAGGTCGATACGGGTCAATATGGATCGATACGGACCGATTGTACTTGCTGCCAGCCCAGCCAGATATCAGCCTGGCTGACGATAGTCAGTTTCGTTGATGTGCGTCAAGACTTGCCAGGAACCTCAGCCAGATTTGAGCCAGTCTTGTGACAAACGCCATTGCTCGCTGTCAGCTCTTCAGGGTCTTCAACTGCGTTTCTGCATCTTCACGCAATTTTTTGCTGAGAGGTGGTTTGTAAGTCAGGGCTTTTTCAAAATTTGAAATTGCCTTGGGTTTGTCGTTCAGTGCTTGCTGGCATTGCCCCAGGCGATAATGGCTGGCCGCGCTGGCATCGATGCTCAGGGATTTTTCAAACCAGTTGATGGCATCCTTGTGCTTGCCCTGTTCCTGCAAGGCGCGTCCCATGCCATACGAACCCTGGTATTTGTCAGGGTAACGCTGCTGTAGGTCGCTGAAAACCCGTTCGGCGTCAGCATATTTCTTTTCTTGCACATAGGTGGCACCCACGGTGAACAGCACATTGCGCTGCAGCTTGGCCAGGGCTTCGACATTGCCGGGGATGGCAGACAGGGCATTGGTTTCTGCGCGGCTGGCATTTTTGTCAGACAGGTCTATCGTTGCCTGCATCAGATTGCTGGCGGCGGTGCTGACCTTGGCGGTTTCCAGCACCAGGTTTTGTGCCTTGCTTTTACCACCACCGGCAATTGCCGGGGCTTGCAGGTAATATTGCAACAGGGAATTACGGGCGTTGAAATTTTTCGGGTCCAGTTCCACCGCCTTGAAGAAGGCATCGTGGATTTTGCCGGCGTAGGACATGGCGGCAAACATGTTGCCTGAGGTGGCTTTTGTACCCAGCACATTGCCCAGCATTTCATGGCATTCAGACATCTGTGGCTGGGCGCTGATGCATTGCTCTGCATACTTGGCGGCATCATCCAGTTTATCCAGCTTGCCTTCTGCCAGTATCAGTTCGGCTTTCGCCAGCAGGGCATCGGCATTGTTTGGATCAGTACTCAATTTGGCGGTGGCCGCTTTATCGGCTTCGGCATATTTTTTTGCCTTCATCAGCGCTTCATATTCATGGGCGCTGGCGGCTGGTGCCGTCATCATCGCAATCGAAGTGATCGACATGGCAATCAGGGTCTGCAACAATTTCATACTATTCTCGATCAGGATGATGATTCAAGTTTAACGGGGCCCTGCCAGTTTTGGTTGACCTGCGCCCCGTCTTTACCCGATTCTTACTGGCCGTGGTCTACTTACCTGGCGCATCCTGTTCGACAACGGGTTCTTCCTGAACTGCCGGTGGCAGGAAAAAGTCACGCGGGCCTTGCCAGAAGCGGGTCCACAGCAAGACCGTCAGCAAGCCACCCTGGCCAAAACTGACGCGTCGTGAACGCAGGGCAACCAGCATTGCCAGGCTGAAGCTGACACCCAGGTTCACCATGCCAATCGCGATGATACCGAACAGCGAATACACCGCCACTTGCCAGCTCATATGGTTGTCCAGTCCCACCAGGGCAAAGGCAAAATTGGCACTGGCAAAGGTGATATGACGGATGTCAATCGGCAAGCCAAAGAAGCTGCCGAGCTGGCCGATGGTACCCAGCATGACCCCAAAGAAAAAATTTCCGGCCAGTGCACCCAGGTTATTGCCGATATAGGTCGTCACCCGCAGCAATTTTGCCTCACCCAGGATTTTCTTCAGCCAGCTCAGTTGTCGCAAGCGATCCGGGATATAGGCATAACTGGCCTTGTTATCGTAGTAGCCGGAAATCAAGCCCGACAAAAACAGGCAAACACCGGCAATCGCCGCATGGGGCAGGGCCAGGCTGCCGAAGGGGTCTATGTCGTGCAGCAAGTGTCCGGCTTTTTCTGGTGACACCAGGTGCTTGCCTGTGATCATGACCCACGCCCAGGCGATGGCATAGGCGGTGGGCATGGCCAAGCCTACATTGCCGATAATGGCAATGAACTGGGAGCGCAATACGCGCACGATCAACTCTACCAGCTCATCCAGTTTTTGCTTGCCTTCGTCTATCGCCCGCGCAATCAGCGCGGCCGTCATGGCTGGCTGTTTGGTGGCGATGGTGAAATGCAGCACATGCACTAATATGAAGCCGGAAGAATAATTCAGACTGTACAACAGGGCATAACCAAACGGTGCCATGGCCATATAGCCAAACAGGATCTTGATCAGCGCCATGAAACCGACAATAAAACCTGCCCCCAGGGCCGAGCGCAGCATGCTCATCCATTCGGTGCGATTGTTGGTGACATAATGTTCACCGCTGCGACCGGCTCTTTCCGTGACTTGCAGCGACAGCAGTTCGGTACTGGTCTGTATCAAATTGCGCAAGCTGTGGCGCTCGTTGTCTGCCTTGACCAGTTCTTTTAACAGTTGCACACCGAGTTGGCTGGTGGTGCCGGTGGTACTGGTGTTGCGGCTGTCGAGCACATCCAGCAACTGTCGCAGGCGGGCAATGCTTTGCGTCAGTTGCAGCAGCAAACGGGTCAGGCTGACAGAGACACCCTGGAAAGAAGCCGTGCGGCGTATGCGGTTGCTGATGTCTTCGCATTGTGTCAGCAAGACTTCGATGTGCTTGCTGTCTTCACGCAACTGGGTTTTATCGATTAGCCACTGGCTGTAAATCAGCACATAGTCATTGATGGCATCGTTCTGTCGCAGGAAAGGGGATTCAAACTTTTCTATATCCGGGTGATTGCGTACCAGTTCTGCTTCCAGCCCGATATTCGTGATGCGATAAGACAGCACCTGTACCGCACTCAGGATTTCACTGGTCAGCGCGGCATGTGTCAGACGCGCCGTACGTAAGCGAAAACCGATAGCGCTGATCAAATCCACCCAGGCCTGGTCTTCGATGCCATTCACCCAGATATGATCTGTCTCTTCGTGAAATAATTGCCCAAACACATCCTTGATATAGTCATCATTGACCAGTGGCGGCAAAATCTTGTTGAGCAGGCGTTGCCGGGCTGCTGTCCAGAACCCGACGTTCTGGGTAATGCCGGTATCGGTAAACAAATGCACGAGCTTGCGCGTGGTTAATACCTGCAACAGGTAGTGACGCAACGCGCTACGCCATGCAAGGCGTTGCCGCAGGACAAAGCAAAGGGCACGCAGGTTGTGGGTGGCACGGTCGATATCATGGGGGCGCGGCGGTCTTATTTCTGCGACCAGATTGCGCAGGTGCTGGATATCGTTCAGTGCAGGGTGTTCGGTCAGGCGGAGTTGAATCTCGGCTAAAACGTTATCGATGCTCAAACGTTTCTCCTTAAAATGCTATAGAGCGTAAGTTGTAACGCAATTTGCTTCATTTGTCATGTGAACAAGTCATACTGTTTGTAATTAAATGTCCTTACTCCTCATAAAAAGGGGGATTTGTAAGGCTTATTCCAGACCATTTGCATGCAAGTAAAGGCAATTTAGTCTAAAGTGTCGGCTTGTACATAACAAAGGTTAGACGTTGGAAAATTTATTGCTGGTGCTTGCTGCCCTGTTACTGGTCTTGTTAAACGGCTTTTTCGTCGCAGCGGAGTTTGGTCTGGTGAAGTTGCGTCAGACCAGGGTACGCAGTATCGCGAAGACCTCGGGTTTGCGGGGTCGTTTGTTATTCACGGTCCATCAGCATCTGGATACCTATCTGTCTGCCTGCCAGTTGGGCATTACGCTGGCTTCACTGGGTCTGGGCTGGATAGGTGAACCGGCCTTTGCCAGTTTGTTGCACCCCCTGTTTATCCTCGTCGGTGTCCATTCAGAAGAATTGATACACGGCATTTCTTTCTTCTTCGCCTTCTTTGTTATTTCTTTCCTGCACATCGTGGTGGGTGAGCTGGCTCCCAAATCCATGGCCATCCGCATGCCTGAGCGCGTATCCCTGTGGACTGCACCGGCCTTGTATGCGTTTTACTGGGCCATGTACCCCGCCATCTGGACCCTGAACTGGAGTTCCAACAAGGTCTTGAAATGGATAGGCCTGAGCGCCGAACACGGCGGTGATACCCATTATTCGCCAGAAGAACTGAAACTGATCCTGCGCGGCAGCCACGGCGGTAAGAAAGAAACCCGCGATGAGTGGAGCATCATGGCCCAGGTGCTGGATTTTGGCGGCCTGGAAATTTCCGACCTGATGCGCCCCATCAATGAAGTGGTGGCCATGTACAAAAGTGTCTCGCTCGAAGAAAACATGGAAACTGCTTCCCGTAACCGTTTCAGCCGGTATCCCTATTTTGATGACGATGATGAAACCGTACTCGGCATGCTGCATCTGAAAGACCTGTTCCTGGCGCAGCAGGCCGGTAAGCCGCTGGATGACCTGAGCAAGCATGTGCGCCAGGTTGAATTTGTGCCGCCTACCATGCCGGCGCTGGAATTATTTCGCCGTTTCCGCAAGGGGGCACCACATTTTGCCATCGTCGGTACCCGTGGCAGCAAGCCGGTTGGTTTCCTGACGCTGGACAACCTGCTCAGCGCCCTGGTCGGCCAGATACGTGATGAATTCCGTCAAAATGAAAATGACTGGACCCTGCTGGACGACGGCACCCTGATAGGCAAGGGCAGCCTGCCCCTGTTTACCCTGGGCAGTGCGCTGGGTTTTGATGTCGACAGTGACGAAGTCGAATCGATAGGCGGCCTGATCATGCACAAGCTGGGTGATTTACCGGTGGAAGGCCAAAAAGTCGAATTCGAGCGCTTTGATGCCGTAGTCAAGAAAATGAATGGCCCGCGTATCATACTGGTTCGCATACATCCCAAATCTGATACCTGAATGATGTCTGAACGTCATTGTGGACCACACAAAACCTGCCTTGCGTTGTGTGGCGCAAGCAAGGTTCAAATAAGCATTTGATGTCCTGCCTGAGTCCGTTACACTGTAGCCAAGTGCAAGATTGCATCAGGAGAAACATGTCAAGGAACAAGAATCCTTTCTTGTTCTGAGGCAGTTTTTGTTGACCGAGTCTGGAAAGCCTTTTTTCGATGACTTCTCACAACAGTTTATCCAGTTATTCCCGCAGCTTTTGGCTGACTTTGGCTGTGTTCGCCCTTTTTACACTGGTTTTTGTCTGGTATGTGCATTCAGAAAAATCCATAGACCGGGTGAATGACCTCCGCTTTGAATCCCATGTCCTGTCGACCGAATTGCAACAAACCTCGGAAGACCTGACCCGCATGGTGCGCAGCTATGTCGCCACCGGCAATCCCGACTATAAACGTTACTACCAGCATATTCTCGATGTGCGCAATGGCAAGGCCGCGCGGCCTGCTTTGGGGAAAAGCCTGTTCTGGGATCTGGTCCCTGCCGTCAATAACCAGCGCAGCAATGAAGATGCCAGCGTAGCAGGACCAGGGCCAGGACGTGGCATCCCCTTGCTGGACTTGCTGGGTAACGCAGGCCTCAGTAAAGAAGAGTTTGCCAGACTGGAGCTGGCAAAAGCCAATTCTGATGCCCTGACCAAGATAGAGTGGGCTGCCATGCATCTGATCGAAGACCCGGCAGCAGACCCTGCGTTGGCCAGACAGCGGGCGATGGGCATGTTGTATGACGACCAGTACCGGCAAGCCAAACTGGCTATTTTGCGTCCGATAGCAGAAGCCCACGAAATGATAGAAATGCGCAATCTGGCGCTGCTACAGGGGGCCGAACAATTTGCCTTGCGTCTGCGTTTGCTGTTCATTGTGTTGGGGGTGTTGCTGGTTGGTTTGCTGTGGCATTCTTACCGCGCACTGAACCTGACACTGGGCGGTTCGATTACCGAGGTGTATGCCGGTCTGGTAAACCTGGGTAAAGGAAATTTTACTGAACCTGTCAGCGCCAGACCCGGCGCGGAAGAAAGCATCATGGGCTGGCTTGCCATTGCCCGCCAAAGGCTGGCGGCAATTGAAGAAGAAAGACAATTGGCAACCCAGAGAAGTGTACGTTTAAGCCAGCTCTATGGCGCGCTGGCCCAGTGCAATCAATCCATTTTGCGTATCGATAATAAAGCCGAATTGATGCCCCGCATCTGCGAAGATGCGGTCAGTATAGGTGGTCTTAAAATGGCCTGGATAGGTTTGGTCAATGAGGACGAACAGGTACTGAAACCGATTGCCTGGTTTGGTAGTGGCGTTGCGTGTCTGCGTGATTTGCTTATTTCGCTGAAGACTGATGAGCCGACTGCCCAGGGCCCCAGCGCCCATGCATATCTGCAAAAACAGCCTTACTGGTGCCAGCATTTTTTGCGTGATCCCGTTACCGCGCCCTGGCATGCGCGTGCTGCAGAATACGGCTGGCGGGCGTCAGCGGCACTGCCCTTGCTTAACAATGGCAAGGTGGTGGGTACCTTCAACCTGTATTCCGATCAGGAAAATGCTTTTGATGAAGCGGTGCAGGAATTGTTGATCGAATTTGCCGTCGATGTCAGTCATGCATTGAACCGCTTTGAACTGGAAGCCGAGCGCAAGCATGCCTTGCAGATGGAAGAATTGCGCAGCTTCATGCTGGAACGGATTACCGGCACCTTGACCCAGAAAGAATTGTTTCATGAAGTCGTTCTGAAGGTGGAATCGCTGCTGCCGGATTGCCTGTGTTCCATCATGTTGCTGGATAAAGATGGCCAGCGTTTGCGGACCGGGGCGGCACCCAACTTGCCCGACTTTTATGTTCAGGCCATAGAAGGCGTGGCGATAGGCCGTGGCGTAGGCTCATGCGGGAATGCCATGTTTACCGGTGAGCGAACCATTGCCCACGATTTGTCTACGCATCCTTACTGGATAGATTATTGGGCGGTGGCGGAACAGGCGAATCTGCTCTCTTGCTGGTCGGAGCCGATTTTTTCGGCTGAACGCAAGATCATTGGTGCCTTCGCGATTTATCACCACCAGCCATTAAGCCCGGATATATTTTCCCTGCAGATGCTGGAAATGGCCGCCAACCTGATCGCCATCGGCATAGAGCGCAAACAGACAGAAGAAACCTTGCGCAAGCTGTCGCAGGCGCTGGAACAAAGCTCGAATGCCATCGTGATTACCGACACGCTGGTGAATATCGAATATGCGAATGATGCCTACCTGAAGAATGCCGGCAAGCGCCTGGATGAAGTGGTGGGACGCCAACCTAGCATCATGCGTTCTGGCCGCACCGCCCCAGAGGTGTATGCCGATATGTGGCAGCAGCTTGAACGCGGCGAAAGCTGGAAAGGCGAACTCATCAACCGCTATGCTGATGGTCTGGATCATACCGATCTGGCGCATATTTCACCGATACGCAACAGCGAAGGGGTAGTGACGCATTTCCTGTCGATACAGGAAGACATCACCGACAAGAAACGCACGGAAGAACGCATCAAATACCTTGCCCACTATGATGCATTGACCGGCTTGCCCAACCGTACCCTGCTGGATGAACTGGCGCGTTATGCGATCAGCCTGGCAGAAAGAAATAACGATGCACTGGCAGTGATCTTCTTTGATCTTGATCACTTCAAGGATATCAACGATACCCTGGGCCATAGCCTGGGCGATGTCATGCTGGTGGAACTGGCCAAGCGCATGGTGGCCTCCATGCGTGAAAACGATACGATATCGCGACTGGGCGGTGACGAATTTATTTTATTGTTGACTGGTGTGGATGAGCACAAGGCAGAACAGGTCGTGCAAAAACTCATGCAGGTCGTGAATGCGCCATTCCGTATCGGTGACTATGACTTGAACGTCACCGCATCCATGGGCATTGCCATTTACCCCAATGATGGCAAAGACCTTGAGACCCTGTCGCGCAATGCCGATGCCGCCATGTACCGGGCCAAGCGTGAAGGACGCAATGCCTTCCGTTTCTTTACCCAGGAAATGCAGGAACGTTCAACCCGTCACCTGGAACTGGTGAATGCCTTGCGCCAGGCAGTGGAAAAGCAACAGTTTCAATTGCATTATCAACCGCAAATTGCCATGCATAGCGGTGCCGTGCTGGGGGCGGAAGCCTTGCTGCGCTGGCAGCATCCGGTGCTGGGCGCGGTGTCGCCGGTAGAGTTTATCCCGGTGGCAGAAGAAAGCGGCCTGATTTTATCCATCGGTGAATGGGTATTGCGGACGGCAGTGCGGCAATGGAAACAGTGGCAGACAAATGGTCTTCCGGATTTGCTGATTGCCGTCAATCTGTCGGCGGTGCAGTTCCGCCATCATGATTTGCCGGCACTGGTGACGCGCATATTGCGCGAAGCCGATATGCCGCCAGAGTGCCTGGAACTGGAACTGACCGAAGGCGTGGCCATGCATGATCCACAGGGTGCCATTGCGGTCATGAATAACCTGCATGAGCGTGGCATACGCATGTCCATCGATGATTTTGGTACCGGCTATTCCTCGCTCAGTTATCTGAAACAGTTCAAGGTATACAAACTGAAGATAGACCGGAGTTTTGTGCGCGATATTACCAGTGACCCGGAAGACCGGGCCATCGTCAGTGCGGTCATCAGCATGGCCAGAAGCATGGGCCTGATGACCATCGCCGAAGGGGTGGAAACAGCCGAGCAACTGGAATTTTTGCGTCAGCAAGCCTGTGACGAAGTGCAGGGTTATCTGTATTCAAAACCTTTGCCGGCCGACCAGTTTGAGGCCTACGTCAGAAACAGTTTGAAGTAAGCCGCTCAGCAAGTCCTGGAAAGTTCAATGATCACCAAGACAGATGCCGATGTCACGGGCGGTTTGCAGGGTGTCATTGTCCATGGGTACGGCCTTCATGCGTCCTGCCACTTCCTCCAGCGCGACATAATTCACATTCGGAAAAGCCAGCGCCACCATGATGCCGGAATGGCCTTCATCCAGGGCGCGCACGGCTGCTGCACCAAAGCGCATCGCAGACAGACGGTCAAAGGCCGTCGGGCTGCCACCGCGCAGCAGATGACCCAGTACCACGGTGCGGGCTTCCTTGCCGGTCAGTCGCTGCAAGTCTTGCGCCAGCTTTTCGCCTATGCCACCCAGCCTTTCAAGGTGACCACTACCGGCGCTTTCCTGCACCTCGTGCTGGCCACCGACTGGGGTAGCGCCTTCTGCTGCCAGCACGATGGAATAATGACGGCCATTGGTATCGCGGTTGCGTATCATGGCGGCGATTTTTTCTGCATCGTAGGGAATTTCCGGTATGACGATGGCGTGGGCATTGGCCGCAATGCCGGAATGCAAGGCAATCCAGCCGGCATAGCGTCCCATTACTTCCACCACCATGATGCGCTGATGGCTTTCTGCCGTGCTGTGCAGCCTGTCCACACATTCGGTGGCAAATGACACTGCCGTGTCAAAACCAAACGTGGTAAAGGTCTTGTCCAGGTCATTATCTATGGTCTTGGGCACACCCACCACACGTAAGCCCTGCAGATGCAGGGCATTGGCAATGGTCAGGGTGCCATCACCACCTATGCAGATGAGGGCGTCGATATCCATCTGTTTCAGGTAATGATGGATGTCGGCACTGCGGTCAATTTCCTGCACGCTGCCGTCCGGCATGCTGGTGGCAAACTTTAAAGGGTTACCGTGATTGGTGGTGCCCAGTATCGTGCCGCCCAGATGACCGATGCCACGCACCTGATCCACCGTCAGACGTAGCACACCATTGTGTGGATAACGCTCTGGCAGCAGGATGCCATTGAAGCCTTCGCGTATGCCAAAGCATTCCCAGCCGCGTTGTTCCGCTGCCAGCACTACCGAACGTATGACGGCATTCAGGCCGGGAGCATCACCACCGCCGGTGCTGATGGCGATACGTTTGATAGGTGTGGACATGGCAGCCCTGACAGGATGAGGATTTAACCGAAGGGAATATATTCTATACCGTGGGAAATCTGCCCTATGACCTGGGCGATGTTTTCCGTGCTTTCGCTAAAGCTGGCCAAAATATCCGAACGAGTCATTCCGGCTGCAACGCGACCATTCCAGTAATCGAAACCTGCCTGGTCGGGATTGCGATGCAAGACATTGTTGTATAGCGCCGTCAGAAACGTATTGTCTGAAATATTCGCGCCATACATTTGTTTGAATTCGGCAGAATTCACAAAACCGGCGGCGACATGGTTCAGGTTTTCTGCCCCCTTGTCCAGTTGGCCTATCCAGTATCCCAGCCCTGCTTTATCAGGTGTGCGATTGAAGGCCGCCTGATACAAACGATAGGCCTGACCGGCATTTCCATCCAGATCCAGTGCCACTATCTTGTCGTTAAATTGCAGCCTTTCGACATTGGTAAAAGAATCCACCTGACCATTCAGCCGATTTCCCGGGACATTAAAAGTGGTAGTGAAGCCATTCTTTACCTGGTTGATAGAGAAATAGCTCGACAAATTCTGTATCTGAACCGTGTCCAGGCCGGCGCCACCATCAAAAGTGTCATTACCTTCGCCCATGACGAACAATTCATTTCCTGCCGTGCCAGTCCAGTTGTCACTCCCGGCTACCATCTTGACGAAAATATCTGTCAGTTGACTAAAGTTATCGTTGGCTTGAATTTGATACGAGACTCCACTGATGCTGAACTGCTCGACACCCAGTCCATCTTTTACAGTAAAGGAAGTAACGGTGCCGCCAGTTGGCGTATAAATGCCACTGGTGTAGCTCAGGTTAGAGCCGGTCCATTCGTATTGCAGGGTGCCGCTGACGTAGGTGCCCGATGCCGATTTTTGCGAATAGCTGATAGTGGTAGCCGCGGGAGCGCTGAAAAACAAACCCTGACCATTGACACGTATTGTTGCCATTATTTTCCTTCAAGTTGTAATTATTAAAGCTACTGTACAGATTTTGTGCAAAAATTAATTGTGCAAAATAATAACATTTTGTAACTTTGCATGCAGACGTTCCACTCGCTTTGAAGCGCCTTGCGTCAGAGAGTTCACTGGCCTTGTTCAAAGACTGTTCAGGGGGATTTTCAGATAGCTGATGCCATTGTCTTCAGGTGCAGGAAAAACGCCGGCGCGAATATTTACCTGTATCGCCGGCAGCAAGAGGTAGGGCATTTCCAGGCCGCTGTCTCGCTTGTCGCGCAGGGCAACGAATTCAGCTTCCGTGACACCGTCGCGGACGTGCACGTTTTCTGCCTTCTGTTGGGCCACGGTAGTCTGGGTGCAGGTACTGCGCCCGGCAGGTGGATAGTCGTGACACAGAAACAGCCTCGTCTCGGGTGCATAGGCCAGCAATTTGCGTATGGAATGGTATAACTGGGTGGCATCGCCACCGGGGAAATCGCAGCGTGCCGTACCCACGTCCGGCATGAACAGGGTATCGCCGACAAAGATACTGTCCACGATATGGTAAGCCATGTCTGCCGGTGTGTGGCCGGGCACCAGCAATGCACGCGCAGTCAGTTTGCCGATGAAAAATTCTTCATTGTCGATAAACAGGTGATCGAATTGTGAACCGTCCACGGCGAATACCGGGTCCAGATTGAACAGGGATTTGAATACCTGTTGCACCTGACTGATGTGCTGGCCAATGGCGATGCGGCCGCCAGCTTGTTGCTTGATGTATTGCGCCGCAGACAGGTGGTCGGCATGGGCATGGGTTTCCAGTATCCATTGCAGTTGCAAGCGCTGAGCCTGAAGAAATTCCAGTACCTGATCGGCAGACTGGGTTTTGGTGCGGCCCGATTTGGGCTCGTAATTCAGCACCGGATCAATCACGGCAGCATGGCCGCCGGCTTCATCAAACACGACATGGGTCGCCGTGCAGGTTTGCGTATCGAAGAAACTTTGGATGTGCGGTTTCATGGCGAGCCCGGTTTTGCGTGATGTTCTGATGATAGCAAAATTGTTGGTGGATTTGATATCGTTTTTGCAGCCCTTTTCAGAGATGTAGACTCGACGAGCAGGACGGCAAGGAATACACTAGCGTTTTTCCATTGCGAGCTTGTATGCTGCTGACGCTGACTGATTTCATCGTTGTCCTGATTGGTGCCGTGGTGGGGCTGATCATGGGCTTGACCGGGGCCGGCGGCGGTATTCTGGCGGTGCCGGCCCTGGTGTATACCCAGGGCTGGAGCATGCAGCAAGCCATGCCGCTTGCCTTGCTGGCAGTCAGCACGGCGGCTGCCATCGGTGCCATCGAGGGCTTGTACCGCAAGCTGGTGCGTTATCGCGCCGCCATCCTGATGGCGGTGGCCGGCAGTCTTCCGACCTTGCTGGGTGTACAGCTTGCGCATAGGCTGTCCCAGCAATGGCTGATGCTGGCCTTTGCCCTGATCCTGTGTGCCGTAGTAGCGCGCCTGGCGGTGCAACTGCGGTCGCCAGACGATGCGGATGGTCCACGTTCTGCCCTGGCGCGTATCAATAGCAGTACCGGGCGCTTTGAATGGTCTTTCAAGACGGGGGCCGTGATCGCCTTGATTGGCGCTGTCTCCGGTTTCATGACAGGTTTGCTCGGCGTCGGTGGCGGTTTCGTCATCGTCCCCATGCTCAGGCATTACACCAATGCCAGCATACATGTGGCGATAGCGACATCGCTGCTGGTGGTTAGCCTGGTAGGTGGCATGGGCGTGGCTTCTGCCTTGCTGAGCGGGGTCAGCTTACCTTTGGCTTTGTCGGCTTTTTTCGTGATCACCACGGTGGGCGGCATGCTGGCGGCGCGACAAATTGCGGTTCGCTTGCCTGCACGTCAGGTGCAGCTTATTTTCGTCGGCTTGCTGGTATGTGTGGCAGTCAGCCTGTTTTACCGTGCTTTGAAGTAGTTCGAATCAGCCGGTTCCAGTGCGGCTGCCATTCAGCAAGGCGGCCTGGGCTTCAAACTGGCGTGCCACGTTGTCACACACCAGGTCGCACAGCGCATAGATGGACTGGTCTGCAATGTGGTAATACACCGAAGTGCCACGTCCCTCGCGTGCCACCAGGCCATGCTTGGCCAGCGTAGACAAATGGCGGGACACATTTGCCTGCGAGCAGGCGCAACGCTCAGCCAGTTCGCCGACATTGTGTTCTTTCTCGCGCAGGCAATTCAGGATGCGCAAACGGGTCGGTTCAGCCAGGGCTGAAAAATAATGGGCAATCTGTATCAATGCCTGATCCGATAATCCGTCCATATCAATCAATGCTGTAGTGTGAATGTTTCTATCATACCTCGACTAGTCTGGATTGCACATGCTCAATTTACTAATTGCGTAATTGTGCAAATAGGAATTATATCCACCTTGCTGACTCGCGTAGTGATACTGCTGCTGTATTACAGCAGCTTATAAAAACCACCCTGATTTCCAACAAGAAGCTACATCATGACTAGCGGGCAAATCGTTCGTATTATTGCAGGTTGTTTCATACGTCGGAGGTAATTTATTGCAGAGTGGCATCACCAAGTGGTGCCTGATGGAAAGTATATTGCGCAAGCTGGGCGTACGCGCTGACAATTGAAACGCCTCGCACCAAGGCATCCTAACCCTTGATGGAAAAATGTATGCGGGAATTCGGTGCTGTCAGTTTGTCTTCCAGGCGTCGTCCCGGGTCTTTGCGCCTGCCTTGCAATTTACGGGTATTCAGCAAGATGGCATGCTGTTTTTCGCGGCGGTCGGCACGGCGTCTGCCATCGTTCTGACGGCGATCGAATTCTGGCCAGGTAGATTCTTCAGTCGTAGTGCTACCCGCCTGCGTAGTTGCGGCTGATTGACGACGTTGCTGTGTGGTGTTTTGCGGCGTTTCTGCTGCCTGCTCAAACAAACGAAATACTTTTAAAGGAAACATGGCCTAAGTGCTTGTGAATATACGCTTCACACTTAGAACGGTAAAATTGCGTAAAACTTTAGAAAATGCTGGTAAATTGGTTTAATTGCGATTAAACCAATTTTTCCACAGTGAAATTTTTGTGGTCTTTTACACCTTCAACCTGAAGGGTGTGAAATCGGTATCCTTATCGTAATAGTCTTCATTTTCTATGCGTTTCAAGAAGGCCACGACCTTGTAGGTCACCGGTGTCATCACGACTTCCCAGCCGGTTTTCAAAATGTATTGCGCCACCATGACCGTGATCAACTGGCTGTCTGACCAGATGCCATAAAAGGCAATCACATAAAACAGGCTGGAATCTACAAATTCACCGCATATGGTGGAGCCTATGGTACGCATCCATAGTTGCCTGCCCTGCATGGCCAGCTTCATCTTGGCCAGCACATAACTGTTCACAAAACTGCCACACCAGAATGCAGTGATGGAGCCGAGGATAATCCTGGGTGTATTGCCAAACACGGCATTCAGGTGAGTCTGGTATTCGGTATTGAAGGGATCTGCTGCCGGTGTCAGTGACAGCACGACGATAGACATGACGGCAGCAAACAACAGTGCCCCAAACCCCGCCCAGATCACACGCCGGTCACGTCCGTAGCCATACACTTCAGTCAGGATGTCGCCAAAAATATAGGATATAGGGAAAAACAATACGCCGGCACCAAAAGTGACCGTGCCCAGAATGGGCAGCGTGACCTGGGCAGCCTTGGCGGCGCCGATCAGATTGGAGCACAGCAGGACGGTGACGAAAGCCGCCATCACGAAATCGTAGTATTTATAACTGGCAAGTGGGCGTGTCATAAGTGCTGTCCTGAAAGAGGCAAAAATTTTTGATTAAAGATAGTGCGGCAAGCTATAGATAAGTTCACGTTCGCCCCAATCTATAAATCAGGACTTACGCAAAACCGCCCCAGCTGCGTTGCACTCCTCGCCGTACTATTCGTACTGTCTTCGTCGCTGCGGTGCAGTCGGGGTTTCAGGCAACATGTTGCCTGCCGACGTAACGAACCTCCCCTGCCAGGGAGGTTTCCTAAAGCGATAGCCTTGCTGGGACAATTTTGCGTAAGTCCTATAAATGTAGGTGTCCTGTGGGGCCCTGATTTGGCAGATTGCTGTACAGCATAATCCTGTAGCCTGAACCGGCTTGTCAACCTGGAATCTGCATGTATTGAAAATGAAATAAGTTTTGAAACCAGCATTTGTTAAAATGTTCTCACTTTAGCTTTACAAGAATTCCCATGTGCGCAACCCCGATTACCGTTGATGTTCCTGTTGAGCAATTGTGCATAGGATTATATGTACATCTGGACGTGTCATGGCTGGAGCATTCGTTTGCCTTGAATAGTTTCAAGATCAAGACCCAGGAAGAAATTGATGCCATCAGGCAGTTGGGCCTGGTCACGGTCAGGGTCAATCCGGCAAAGTCGGATAACCGGCCCCTGCCACCTCAGCCAAAGCAGGCTGCTTCAGTTGCGCCACCTGTGCTGCAGCAGAGCCCTGAAGAATTGGCCATGATACAAGAAAAGAAAGCTCGCATAGACCGGCTGGTGGAACAGAGACGTGCGGTTGCACAGTGCGAAAAAGAGTTGCTGAAAGCCGCCACGACGCTAAAGAATATTACCAAAAACCTGTTTTCCCGCCCGCAAGAATCTGTACGGGAGGCAGACCAGATGATCCAGCAAATGCTGGATTCATTGCTGCTGGATAAAGACATTGCCATTCACCTCATGAATGACAAGATCGTTGGGGAAGAAACGTATTACCACTCACTGAACGTCGGCGTGTTGACCATGATGCTGGCGAAGGAGCTGGCGTTTTCGCCTGAAGACATCAAACTGATGGGGATGGCATGTCTGTTCCATGACATTGGGAAGGTAGAAATACCTGATCGCATAGTCCATAAAACCTTTGGCCTGACCAAGGCAGAACAGAATCTTTTGCAGATGCATTGCCATTACGGCCAGCAGATTGCCGAAAAAATTGGTTTATCCAAAGGCGTGGCTGACATCATCATGCAACATCATGAGCACGTGGATGGCAGTGGCTATCCGCAGCAATTTAAAGGGAACGGCATTTCTCACCTGGCGCGTATTGTCGCCATCGTCAATACCTATGATAACTTGTGCAACCGGCCCAATCCCGCAGATTCACTCAGCCCGTATGAAGCCATGTCGTATATGTTTGCCCAGTTGCGCAAACAGTTCGATGCACCGGCGCTGAACATCTTCATTCGCTGCATGGGTGTGTATCCTCCGGGCACCATAGTCAAGCTCAATGATGGCACTTTGGGTATGGTGATAGGAGTTAATTCCGGTAAGCCACTACGTCCCAGTGTCCTGATTTATGATCCCAGCGTCCCCAAGTCCGAGGCCATCATCCTTGACTTGATACATGAGCCGACGCTAGACATCAGTTCCAGCCTCAAACCCGGCCAGTTGTCGCCAGAGGTCTATGATTACCTGAGTCCACGCAAGCGCATGACGTATTTCTTTGATACACAAAAGGCAGACAACCAGCATCGGCCTTAGTGGACTGTAACAGTTCACCGGCACTACACACCGTAAGTCAGGTAGTGTGATTAAGAGCTTGTTGCGAGGTGTTTGCCGGCGGTCATATTGACTGATTGCCGCGGCAGGGAGGCGATCAAATCGGCAAAGCGCTGGCCCTGTATCATGATATGACCGCGCAGTAAATTCGCAGTCAATTCAGCTTCGCCCTGCAGGATGGCTTGCACCACCTGGTCGTGTTCGTTATAGGAATTGGCAATGCGGTCACGTACGCGCAATTGCAGGCGACGGTAAGGGCGCAGGCGCCGGTGCAGGTTCATGGCTTGCATCGCCAGGAAATCATTGTGGCTACCCTGATAAATCAGGTAGTGAAAGATTTCATTCTTGTAAAAATATTCGTCCGGGTCTTCGGCATCACGCGCATCCTTGCAGGCTTCATGCGCAGTTTTTAAATCTGTCTGTTCCTGTTTAGACATGCGGCGTGCCGCCATGCGGCCACACATGGCTTCAAATTCTGCCATGACTTCAAACATTTCCACCAGTTGCTGTGGGCTGATGGTCGCCACCTGGGCACCACGCCGTGGGCGCATTTCTATAATGCCCATGGAAGCCAGTTGTATCAGGGCTTCGCGTATCGGTGTGCGGGACACGCCAAAGCGTTCCGCCAGTTCGGTTTCGTCGAGATGATGGCCGGGCTGGAGTTGCCCTGTTGCTATCAGTTCTTCTATTTCTTCTCGCAGACTGGCGGAGCGGTTTTTCATTTTTTTGGTACATCAATATAAATCGTGTAGCTAGTATATATTCAAGTTGACTTTGAATGCAAAATATAAGATCTTGTATACAAGAAGATTAAAAAAGCATACACGGAAGAATTTCTGGCAAAATATGCAAGACACAGGGCAAGAGAGAAACTTGCCCAAACGAGATGTTTCATCCACAAAACCTTAGGAGTAATCATGTCGCAACTGAAGAGAAGAACAGTCTTACAAGCTCTGAGTCTTACCCCATTGGCTGCAGCATGGTCGCCTCTGACCGCGTGGGCACAAGCCACGACGCTGAAAATTTCCCATCAATTTCCTGGTGGTACGCTGGAAGAGGGCGATTTTCGTGATCGTCTGTGCCGCATGTTTGCTGCGGAAGTGCAAAAGCGCAGCAATGGCAGCCTGAAGTTTGAAATCTATCCCGGTTCTTCACTGATGAAAACCAATGCGCAGTTTTCTTCCATGCGCAAAGGGGCGCTGGACTTATCTTTGGTACCTTTGTCGTATGCCGGTGGTGAAGTACCGGAAGTGAATATCGGCCTCATGCCGGGGCTGGTGCCTTCTTATGAAGTCGGCGCAGCCTGGAAAAATGCTGAAATCGGCAGGGAACTGAATAAACTCTTGCTGGACAAGGGCATCGTTGTTGTCAGCTGGATCTGGCAAGCCGGCGGCGTGGCATCACGCACCAAGGCGGTGGTGGAACCGGATGACGTCAAGGGCATGAAGATACGTGGTGGTTCACGCGAAGTGGATCTGGTATTGAAAGCCGCCGGTGCTGCCGTGGTATCGCTGCCTTCCAATGAAATTTATGCCGCCATGCAGACGGGGGCGATGGAAGCCGCCATGACTTCGTCGACTTCGCTGATCTCTTTCCGCCTGGAAGAAGTTTCCAAATTCCTGACCAGTGGGCGTGGTCAGAGCTACTGGTATATGTTTGAGCCGCTGATGATGTCAAAAACGATTTTTGACAAGCTGAGCAAAGATCAGCAAAACACCATCATGACTGTGGGTGCCGAGTTGGAGGCTTTCGCCATTAAGGCCGCCAAGCAGGACGACGTTGCCGTGGCCACCGTGTATGAAAAGAAAGGTGCCAAGGTGGTTGACCTGAATGCCGCCACCGTCAAAAAATGGCAGGCTATCGCCCGCACCACAGCCTGGAAAGATTATGCAGACAAAAATGAAAACTGCGCCAAATTGCTGAAACTGGCGGAGAAATTATTATGAGCCATGGCTTTGAGATGGAAGCACCCAAGGGGCCTCCAGTCCCTGACAATGCCCAGGTCGCCGTGCTGGCAAAAATACTGGCATGGCTGAATAAAGTCATCGTCAGCATATCCATGTTTGCCATGCTGTTGACTGCTTTCATCCTCACTTATTCTGTGGTCACACGCTATCTGTTCAAGGTTCCGACGGATTGGCAGGACGAGGCTTCGGTCTTCATGCTGATAGGCGTGACGTTCTTTTCTGCAGCTTATGTCCAGTCGCATCGCGGACATATAGGCATAGAGGTATTGTCATCGATCTTGCCACCGTCCATCAACCGCTTGCGCCTGTTGATGGTGGATATTATCAGTGGTGCTTTTTGCCTGTTCTTTTCCTGGAAATCCTGGACCCTGTTCCATGAAGCGTGGGTAGATGGACAAACCACCTCATCAACATTTGCACCCCCGCTGTGGATACCCTATGCCATGATGGCTGCCGGCATGACGCTGCTGTCACTGCAAATCGTGGTACAGGTGCTGGCTGCCATCACCGCCAAACGGAGGGCGGCATGAGCCCACTGACCTTAGGTGTCTTATATGGCATCGTGACCCTGATCGTGATGTTTTCCGGCATGCCCATCGCCTTTGCCCTGGGTGTGGTGGCCACTGGCTTCATGTATTTTTTCATGCCTGCTGCATCACTCGATACCATTACCCAGAACGTGTATGAAGAAATGGCATCGATCACCTTGCTGTCGATCCCGCTCTTCATTTTAAAAGGCGCGGCCATAGGCAAATCACCGGCCGGGCGTGACTTGTATTCTGCCATCCATGCCTGGCTGCACAAGGTGCCGGGTGGTCTGGGTATTGCGAATGTCTTTGCCTGTGCCATGTTTGCGGCAATGGCCGGTTCTTCACCAGCGACATGTTCAGCTATCGGCTCTGCCGGCATACCTGAAATGCGCAGGCGTGGTTATTCGCCCGGCTTTGCGGCAGGCATCATTGCTGCTGGCGGTACCTTGGGTATCTTGCTGCCACCATCAATCACCATGATCCTGTATGCCGTCGCTGCTGAACAGTCGCTGGGTCGTTTGTTCCTGGCCGGCATAGGCCCTGGCGTCTTGCTGGTGGTTTTATTCTCTGGCTATGCGGTGTATCGGGCGCGTCGTGAATATGCAGTCGCCTATCAGGCGTACCAGCAGGGTGGTGTCAAATCTGCTTATCTGGAAGAAGAACATTTTACACTCGCGCAAAAAGTTGAAATGTTGCCGCGTGTGCTGCCCTTCGTCATCCTGCTGATCGGTGTCATGGTGGCTTTGTATGGTGGCTATGCCACACCTTCTGAAACTGCTGGCCTGGGCGCTTTGCTGGCGATGGTGCTGATTGCCATCGTATATGGCGTGTGGCGACCAAAAGATATTTCACCCTTCATCACCTCGACCATCAAGGAATCGACGATGCTGCTGTTCATCATAGGCATGTCGCTGCTGTACTCCTATGTCATGAGCTATCTGCACATCAGCCAGTCGGCAGCACAATGGGTGGTGGATTTGCATCTGAGTAAATGGATGTTGCTGGCGGTGATACTGTTGATGGTGGTGGTGTTTGGTTTCTTCCTGCCGCCGGTATCGATTATCCTGATGATGTGCCCGATTATCTTGCCGCCATTGAAAGTGGCCGGGTTTGACCTGATCTGGTTTGGCGTGGTCATGACCATCGTCATGGAGATGGGCCTGATACATCCACCCGTGGGCTTGAATATTTTTGTCATCAAGAATATTGCGCCTGACATACCCTTGAAGGATATCGTATGGGGTGTCATGCCTTTTCTGTTGTTAATGCTGGTGGCCGTGATCCTGTTGTGCGTTTTCCCGCACATCGCGACCGCGTTTCCTGATGCCTTGATGGGAGTCAAATAATGACCGCAGCCGGTCGCTGGAACACCCTGCAAACCAACCGCCAGCAGCGCCTGCAACGCGCTGCCGACGTGTTGGGCAATGATTTGCAGGGCAAGCTATTTCCGCAGCAGCGCATAGGCGACTGCCTGCATGCGGTACTGGAAGCAGGCGACCGGGTTTGCCTGGAAGGTAATAACCAAAAGCAGGCAGATTTTCTGGCCAAGGCACTGACCAGGCTGGATCCGGCACGTGTCCACGATTTGCATATGCTGCTATCCGTGCTGGCTCTGCCTGAACACCTGGATGTGTTTGACAAAGGCGTTGCCAGCAAGCTGGATTTTTCTTTCTCCGGCCCGCAGGCGGCACGCCTGGCCAAACTGGCTTCCGCCGGCAGGCTGAATATCGGTGCCATCCATACGTATCTGGAATTGTATGCGCGCTATTTCGTCGACCTGACACCACGCGTGGCCCTGGTGGCTGCACAGTCGGCTGACCGCGCAGGTAATTTATATACCGGCCCGAATACCGAAGACACACCGACGATCGTTGAAGCTACGGCTTTCAAGTCCGGCATCGTGATTGCCCAGGTCAATGAAATTGTGGATGTCTTGCCGCGTGTTGATATCCCCGCCAGTTGGGTGGATTTTGTGGTGCAGGCACCGACACCGCATTACATAGAACCGCTGTTCACCCGTGACCCGGCTTTGATATCCGAGATACAGGTCTTGATGGCGATGATGGCAATCAAAGGCATTTATGCCGAATATGAAGTGAAACGCCTTAACCATGGCATAGGTTTTGATACTGCCGCCATAGAATTGTTATTGCCTACCTATGCAGCGTCGCTGGGTTTGAAAGGCAAGATCGCCAGCCACTGGGCGCTGAACCCACACCCGGCACTGATCCCTGCGATAGAGGCAGGTTTTGTTGAATCGGTACATTCCTTTGGTTCGGAACTGGGTATGGAAGATTATATCCGTGCCCGCCCCGATGTCTTTTTTGTCGGTGCCGATGGTTCCATGCGCAGCAACCGTGCGCTGTCACAGGCAGCCGGGCATTATGCCTGCGATATGTTTATCGGTTCCACCTTGCAAATTGATCTGCAGGGTAATTCATCAACGGCAACCCTGGGACGTATCGCCGGTTTTGGTGGCGCGCCGAATATGGGTGCCGATGCGCGTGGCCGTCGCCATGCCAGCCCGGCCTGGCTGAAGGCAGGGCGCGAAGCACGTGCTGGCAGCAATCAGATACCGCGAGGGCAAAAGCTGGTGGTGCAAATGGTAGAGACTTTCCGTGAACATATGCAGCCTGCATTCGTAGAAAAACTTGATGCCTGGCAGTTGGCAGAACAGGCCAATATGGCCATACCGCCAGTGATGATTTATGGTGATGATGTCACCCATATCCTGACCGAAGAAGGTATTGCCAACCTGCTGTTGTGCCGCAGCGAAGAAGAACGCGAACAAGCCATACGCGGTGTCGCAGGTTATACACCAGTGGGTCTGGCAAGAGACCAGCGCATGGTAGAAAACCTGCGTGACCGCGGCATCATCAAGCGGCCGGAAGACCTGGGCATAGACAAGCGCATGGCCACACGTGATTTGCTGGCTGCGAAGAATATGAAAGACCTGGTACGTGCATCGGCAGGTTTATATCAACCGCCAAAACGCTTCAGGAACTGGTAAGGATCATCATGGAAACGTTGGTATACCGTTTTGAACAAGGGCAGCGCAAGCTGGGGTCAGCAGCGCAACTGGTCGGCGTCGTCAGTTCGGGCAATCTGGAAGTGCTGGTGCAGTCACTGGATTTGCAGTCGACCTGCGAAATAGAAATCAGTACTGCCGCAGTTGGCTTTGGCGCGATCTGGCAAGCGGTGATGCATGACTTTAACCAGCGCTGGCAACTGGCCGATTGCCGCATCGCCATCAATGACATGGGTGCCACCCCGGCGGTCGTCAGCCTGCGCATGGATCAGGCGATAGAAGCCTGTCTGGAGCAATTGAAATGAGCAGCTATCTGGAAGCAACAGCCAGGCAAAGGGTGGCGGCTCTGATCAGCGATTTCACAGAGTTTTTGCCGCCTGCCAAACAATGGACCAGTCCGCACCTGCCGCAACTGAATGCACCTGTCTCATTTGATGATGGCGTCATCATCGGTCGTGGCAGGCTGGACGGGAAAACAGTGTATGTCGCGGCGCAGGAAGGCGGCTTCATGGGTGGCGCGGTCGGTGAAGTGCATGGTGCCAAGCTGGTTGGCCTGATGCGCGCTGCCATCATCCACAAACCGCAAGCGCTGGTGCTGCTGGCAGAATCGGGTGGCGTGCGTCTGCATGAAGCGAATGCAGGCCTGATTGCCGTGTCGGAAGTCATGCGTGCCCTGCTGGCCGTGCGTGCGGCTGGCATACCCGTCATCGTCGTCATTGGTGGCAGCAATGGCTGCTTCGGTGGCATGGGTATCGTCTCGCGCTGCGCAAATGTCATCATCATGTCGGAAGAAGCCAGGCTGGCCATGTCCGGCCCTGAAGTCATAGAAACCGCCAACGGCGTCGAAGAATTTGATTCACGTGACCGTGCACTGGTATGGCGTACTACGGGGGGCAAACACCGATACCTGCTTGGCGATTGCCAGATGCTGGTGGCCGACGACGATGCTGCGTTCAAGACCGCGATAGTACAAGCCATGCAGCAATATACCCTTACCGAAGCCGCACTCAGTGTGCTGGAACTGGAAGCAGAACAGCGCATGCTGACCGAACGCCTGCAAGATTTTGGCGACAAGAAAGAACCGATGGATATCTGGTCTGCCATGGGTGTCAAAAAACCGGAAGAGCTGGCCATGCTGGATACCCAGACTTTCCTGCAACTGACAGCCGGACTCAGGCAAAACAAGCATCGCTATGCGGATACGGATGGAGGGCAATAATGGATAGCATGCAATTGCTGGGGCAATTATTCCCGCAGGGCCATCAGGTCACTATCGCCGATGATTTCATCTCTGGTACTGCAGAAGTCGATGGGCAAGCCATCAGCGTGATCGGTACCAGCGGCCATACACCCATAGGTGTAGAGATTGCCCTGGCGCAGGCCAGAGCCGTGCTGGCGACCGTGCGCGACTTTCCACAAAGACCGATACTCTTGCTGGTGGATACCCAGGGCCAGCGCTTGCGTCATCGCGATGAAATGCTGGGTATTAACAGCTATATGGCGCATCTGGGGAAATGCCTGGAACTGGCAAGGCAGTCCGGCCACAAAATCATTGCCCTGGTGTATGACCAGGCATTGTCTGGTGGCTTCATCACCAGCGGCATGATGGCCGATGCCTGCTATGCCTTGCCAGAAGCGACCATACGTGTCATGGGCTTGCCTGCCATGGCGCGCATCACCAAGGTCGCGGAAGACAGGTTGACCGAACTGGCGCAGGATAATCCGGTATTTGCCCCCGGCCCCAGGAATTATGAGCGCATGGGCGGCATACAAGCCATTTGGGATGGTGACCTTGCAGCTTGCCTGTGCACGGCCCTGGCGCAGGCCGACGCACGTGACCAGCGCAGCGAACTGGGCCAGCAACGCGCTGGTCGCCGCATGGCGCAGCAGGTGATTGACGCCATCCTGTTGCAAGCACAAGAAAATTAAAGCATGGATGGCATTGCGCAATTCCAAAGACATGATCTGGTCTGGCTTTCCGATGAAGCCTGGGCTGTGGTGTTGCAGACGGCAGCAGCACCAGACATGCTCAAACAATGGCAACAGCAGGAATGGCCCGCCGTCGTTACGCGCCGCCATCTGCAGGCAGCAGAAGATGAAGTCTGCATAGGTTTTCCGCTGCCACCTGTAGACGGTAACAAGCCAAGGTTTGCCGCCATCGTCAAGGCTGAACACATTGCCGTCCATCAGTCGGCCCTGTCCTTGCATACTGTGCTGGCGCTTGCTCCCGCCAACTGGCAGGCTGCGTTACAGAACCTGCATCAACAGGCACTGCTGGAAGGTATCAAGCTGCGTGTGTATGGTTCTTTGGCGATGCAGTTTTTAACCGGACAACACTATCTGAGTGCGACATCTGATATCGACATCCTGTTTCGCCCTTTTCATCAGTCGCAATTGCGTGCAGGCCTGGCGTTGCTGCAAGAATTTCAGCTAAGCTTGCCGCTGGATGGTGAAATCGTGTTCCCCGGTGAAGCTGCGGTCGCCTGGAGGGAATGGGTACTGCCCGCTGATACAGAACCAGAATTCAACCAGCAACGTGTCATCGTCAAAGACATGCACGGCGCCAGCCTGCGCACCCGCCAGAGTTTGCTTGCGCATTTGCCTGCAGCTGAGTTGCCATGCTGACGCAGCTAAAGACCTTTGCTGATTCCGGTTTGCCATTGCGGCAAGAAGCTGGAGAATCTGATCGGCAATATCCCTATGCCCAGCAGATCGCCAGACTGGCAGTACGCAGCCTGTATGCCGAACTGGTGCTGTACCCCAAACCTGGCCTGGTGTCCCTGCGTGATAATGGCAGCCATCATGACATGGATGCTGCATGCTTCATGCGCAGCCTGTTTTCGCTACGCCATTATTTCAGGCACATCACCATCGCCGGTGCACAGGCAGCCGACTTCCAGGCATTGAAGTTGTTGGGTATCGCCGCAGAACAACGCATGCTGCAGGCGACCAGGGGCATCAATACCCATCGAGGTGCCATCTTTGCACTGGGTATGCTGAGTGCTGCTGCCGGTTATTGCCTGGGCCGTGGCAAGGCTGTGACGGCTACCGTGCTACGGCAAGCCATTATCTCGCAATGGGGACAGGCGCTGAGCATGCATAGTGTGCCACCTGTGGGTGAGACCCACAGTCATGGCCAGCGGGCTGCACAGCACTATGCAGCCAGTGGTGCCAGGGAAGAGGCGGCGCTGGGTTTCCCCTCCATCTTCGAACTGGCGCTGCCACGATTGCAACAAAGTCTGCACCAGGGGCGCAGCCTGTATCAGGCGCAAGTGGACAGTTTCTTTACCTTGATGGCACATATCAGCGACACCAATCTGTATCATCGTGGCGGTGTCGAGGGGATCGCCTATGCAAGAAATGTTGCGCAGCAGTTTCTGGATCAGGGGGGCACCGCCAATCCGCAGTGGCTGGGCATGGCTGAACGCTGTCATCAGCAGTTCATCGCACGCAGGCTGTCACCTGGTGGGGCAGCAGACATGCTGGCCGCAAGCTGCTTTGTGCATCATTGTGCCGAGGCATTTTCTATCCGCATTGCTCATGAATAAATTCGCTTTGCTTTGTCCGGGACAGGGTGCACAGTCAGCGCAGATGTTTGATCTGGCCAGGCAACATGCCGGTGCAGCCAGTTTTATCCAGGACGTGTTGAAACAAACCATTAATCGGCATACGCTGGCAGATGTGCTGTCATCGGCAGAGCTTCTGTTTGAAAACCGTTATGCCCAGCCCCTGCTGGTTGCCGCCACCCTGGCCCATTGGCTGGCGCTTAAAGAACGCTTGCCTGCACCGGATCTGGTTGCCGGTTATAGCGTGGGCGAAGTGGCGGCCCATGCTGTCAGTGGTAGTCTCGACGTACATGCGGCACTGGAACTGGCCACGGCACGTGCGGCCCTGATGCAGGCTTGCGTACTGCAACCACAACGCATGTTGGCCATCTCGGGTGTCGCTGTGGCGGATATCCGGCATTTCGCTGCCAGCCATGATTTGCATGTCGCGATCATCACTGCAGACAACAAGGTGATTGTCGCCGGCCTGGAAACGCAACTCATGGCTGCCATGCCACACATAGCGACTCTGCCCGGACACGATATTACCTATACTGAAATTGCGGTACACGTCGCCTCACATACGCCATTGATGCAGGCAGCTGTGCCCGGCTTTGCGCAAGTGCTGGAAAATACGCTAAACAATGCCGCGATGCGCGACGCGGATGTCGCCGTGCTGGCCGGTATTACCGGGGAGCTGGTCACGACAATGGCAGCGATACGCAGCAGTTTGCTGGCCCAGATGACACAGACCATACAGTGGCATGCCTGCATGGATGCACTGGCAGAAAACGGTGTCCGTTTTGCGCTGGAACTGGGTCCAGGTTCAGCTTTATCAAAAATGTTGCAGGTACGTCATCCGCAGATCGCTTGCCGCTCAGTGGCAGATTTCCGCAGTCTGGAAGGTGTTGTGCAGTGGGTGCAACGCCAGCGGGAGAATTGAAATTTTACCGTAGTCAACGTCGTCAGGAGCCAGCATGAAACGCATTACACTGATACCTATCTTCATTCCCTTTATTCTCGCCATGACTATCAATACTTTGGCCCAGGCTGCCGAACGCCTGCCTACCATCCCGCCATCACAATATACGGAAGAACAGAAAAAAGCTGCCGAAGAATTCCTGGCGACGCGCAAAGTGCCGGTGTTTGGTCCCTTTGAACCGCTGATGTATAGCCCGCAAGTCATGACGCAGGCACGTGCCATGGGCGATTATCTGCGTTATCAGTCCGCGCTCGGTACTACCCTCAGCGAACTGGTGATACTGATCACCGCACGTGAATGGTCACAAGATTATGAATGGTATGTGCATCATCCCATCGCCTTGAAGGCTGGCATCAAGCCCGAAGTGACAGCCGCCATCGCCGACGGCAGGCGTCCGGTGGGCATGACTGAGGATGAAGAAATTGTCTATGACTTTTCGACCGAACTGCACAAGAACAAACGTGTATCAGATCGCACTTATGCACGGGCAGAAAAACGTTTTGGTAACAAGGGGATAGTCGATCTGACTGGCATCAATGCCTATTACACCTTGCTGGCGATGCAGATGAATGTGGCGCAGTATCAGATACCCAGGGATGGGAAAAAGCTGGTGCGCTTTCCTGAATAGAAAAGCATAAAAAATATGGGGCCAATGCCCCATATCTTCTTCTTATTTATTTACTTGCTTATTTACTTATCTATCAGTAACGACGACGCTGCTGACCACCACCAGATGGTCCGCGTGTTTCAATATGGCGGAAAGTAATTCTGCCCTTGCTCAAATCATAGGGTGATAATTCCAGCGTCACCTTGTCACCGGCGAGTATGCGTATGTGATGCTGACGCATTTTGCCGGACGTGTAAGCGATCAGCTTGTGACCGTTTTCCAGATTCACACGAAAACGTGAATCGGGCAGCACTTCTTCAACTTGACCACTCATTTCCAACAGTTCTTCTTTTGCCATGGGTTTTTCATCTTTATAGTAGGTGAGACAACAGCACACAGACGGCGTCTCAAATGAACAGATGATCGCGATCATCTGCAAGGGAATACGGTGAACTCGCTGGTAATCGGGCAATTGGGCCATCAGCCTGTCAGGCCAGAAAACCGGTGCATCGAGTATGAAGTAGGCTGTGTACCCATGGCTGTGGCCATCAGGTCATCACAGTGCGTAGATACAAAGGCAGATAAGCAGTGCAAAGGGCGACGAATCATTTTTCGCAGTGTGCTGTCGGGATAGCAAATACGAAAACCCGGCTTGTTCAGATGCGCGAAATTCAGTTATATCCGGATTATACTCCCTTGCACCAATTTCGACGCATTTGCTTGCAGTTCGTTAATAAAAACACGACATTGATGTTGGTTTACCATCAAAATAGGCTCGCGATCCATCGACATGTGCCCGGCCGCATAGTTATTTCATGAATATATAAGCATGGTTTTTACATAATTTGTTGCTTTTATGAAATTATCAGAACTACTTCAGAAAAGCTGTTGCGTGCCCTAAATCTATGTGATACGGTGTTTTTTTATCAATAGATTCCAGATTTTATTATGAAAAGTCGCCGAATCACCATACGCCGTGCCCTGATCACGCGCGTATCCATATTGATAGTCTTTTTGCTCATCATTTTTGCTTTCAGCGCCGTCAAATTCATTGTCACGCCTGCCGTGACCGCGCTGGCGAAATCCCAGATGGCGCAAGCCAGCAGCGAACTCAGTGCCAGGGTCAAGCAATTGTTTGGTATGGTCGAAACCACCTTGCGCACCAGCCAGGACTGGGGTGAGCAAGGCTTGCTGGATGTCGATGATTTGCCTACTTTTAATAATTATTTATTTTCCGTGATAGCCAATCATGCCGAGATCAGTTCGGCATTGATCGCTACCGAATCCGGACGTGAAATTCTCTTGCTGCTGAATGAAGATGGTACCTGGGTGAATCGCATCAGCGATCCCGGACATTTTGGCAAAAAAACATATTGGCTGAGTTGGGATAAACAGCATCACCTGACCAATATCGAAATGCGCGAACGCGATTATGATGCGCGCCAGCGACCCTGGTTCAAAGCTGCCATGGCGTTGAATAACGATGACCAGATTGCCTGGACAGCACCGTATATTTTCTTCACCACCAAGGAACCGGGCATTACCGCATCCATGCGCTGGACTGCCGCCAATGGCACCCGCTATGTCATCAGCCATGACGTCAAATTACTCAGCCTGTCGCGTTTCACCACCAAGGTAGTGGCAGGCAGCAGTGGCATAGGCGTGATCTTGAATCCGGATGGCCGCATCATGGGTTTGCCGAAAGATGCGCGCTTCAAGGATGACGATAGCCTGAAGGCGAGTATTTTGCAGCCGGTTGCTGATCTGGGGGTAGCACCGCTGGCCAAGGGCTTGCAACGCTGGCACGATATCCGCAACAAACCTGATGAACTATTGCGTTACGACGTCGATGGGCAGGCCTGGTACAGTCTGTTCCGGCCATTTTCCATAGGGCAGAACGAAGTCTGGCTGGGCGTGGTCGCGCCAGAAGAAGATTTTGTTCCCGGTAGTCGCTCCGATTTCCAGGTGTTGATAGAACTGGCGCTGGCGGTCATGCTGGCTGGCGCATTGATGGCGGCATGGATAGCGCGCCAATTTGTCGGCCCGCTGGAACGCCTGACTTCGGACAGCAGGCGCATAGGCCAACTGGACCTGGAACAAGCCGTGCAATCCGATGGACGCTGGCAAGAAATCTGGCAATTGGGTGAAGCGCAGGAAACCATGCGGAAAATGCTGCGCGATGCCACCCGCCGCCTGGCCGACGCCAATACCAACCTGGAAGCCAAGGTTGCCCAGCGCACTGAAGAGCTGGAAATAAGCCGGACCGAATTGTCGCGGCGTGAGCAGTTTTTCCGTGCGATTTTTGACTATGCTCCGGTCGGCATCCTGAACATGACAGAAGATGGCCAGCGCGATACCAACCAGGCATTTGCAGATTTTCTCGGCTACGAATTGGATGCATTGCCCAACGTAGCACCAGGCCATCTCGTGGCGGACGAAGACCGGACCCTGATTTTTAATGCTGCCAGCAAACTGCAGGAAGGGGCCAATACACAAAGACTGGAAGCGCGTTACATACATCGCGATGGCAGTCATCGCTGGGCAGACGTCAGCCTGTCTGCTGTTCGGGACGAGACGGGAAAATACACATCGACCATCGTGATTGCGATTGACATGACGCAGCGCAAACTGGCTGAAACGGCGTTGGAAAGTGCCCGTACCCAGGCCGAAGCAACCAAGCGCCAGCTGGTCGCCATGTCCGATGCCTTGCCGCTGGCCATGTTCCAGATGCAAGTCAGTGCCGACGGCAAGCGCCGCTACAACTTCATCAGTAGCCCGGCGCAGCAGGTGCTGGGCGTAAGCGCGGAAGAATTGATGCAGGATGCAGATGCACGTTGGCGCAATATCTTGCCAGAAGATGTCGAGGCCGCCTCAAAAGCCTTGCGTGAAAGCACACAAAAAGCCAGGGATGGCGTCGCCAAAGCGACGGGCGAATTGCTGGTGCGGGTGCGTGGGCCAAACGGCTTGCGCTGGGTGTTGACTACTGCGTACGCCGACACGCTTGATGCCGATGGCACACTGATCTGGAACGGCTACAGCCAGGATGTGACTGAACGCAAACATGCGGAAGATGCCATCAGGGACAGCGAAGCCTACAATAAGCTCTTGTTCCGGGATTCTTATGTACCCATGGTGATCTTTGATCCCGTACTCAAGAAATTTGTTGACTGCAACCAGGCCGCAGTCGAGATGTACGGGCATCAAAGCCGGGAAAAATTGTTGCAGATGAATACCATCGATGTGTCGGCACCAACCCAGTATGACGGACGCCCTTCCACGGTGGTGGCCGCTGAATACATAGAGCAAGCCCTGGTGCAGCGCAGGGCCGTGTTTGAATGGCGACATCAGCGTGCAAACGGGGAACCATGGGACGCGCAGGTGCACCTGATGGTGTTCGTGCATCAGGGACGGCAGTTATTCCAGTTTACCCTGATCGATATTACAGAGCGAAAACGGGCACAGGCCGCGGCGCAAAAATCCAAGGAAATCGCAGAAGATGCCACGCGCATGAAATCCGATTTCCTCGCCAATATGAGCCACGAAATACGCACGCCCATGAATGCCATCATAGGCATGAGCCATCTCGCCCTGAAGACCGAACTGACGCCGCGCCAGCGCGACTATTTGGAAAAAATACAGTTATCAGGCAAACATTTGCTGGGCATTATCAATGATGTGCTGGATTTTTCCAAGATAGAAGCCGGCAAGCTGAGTGTCGAGCAAACCGATTTCAACCTGGAGCAATTGCTCGACAATGTGGCTAACCTGATCGTCGAAAAGGCCACTGCCAAGGGACTGGAATTGGTGTTCGATATCAGCAAGGATGTTCCCGTCAACCTGATAGGCGACAGCCTCAGGCTGGGGCAGATATTGATTAACTATGCCAATAATGCAGTCAAATTCACCGAACACGGTGAAATCGACATCATCATCCGTCTGCATGAACAGGATGATGACAGTGTGCTCCTGTATTTCGCCGTCAAAGATACCGGCATAGGTTTGACAGAACAGCAGATAGCGCAATTATTCCAGAGCTTCCAGCAAGCCGATGCATCCACCACCCGCAAATATGGTGGTACCGGCCTGGGCCTGGCGATTTCCAAACAACTGGCGCAATTGATGGGCGGAGAGGTCGGGGTCGAAAGTGAACACGGCAAGGGTTCCACCTTCTGGTTCACTGCCAGACTGGGCAAGGGCAATGTGATCGAACGCAGCCTGTTGCCCGAACCCGATTTGCGCGGCAAGCGCATCCTGGTGGTAGACGACAATGACAGTGCCCGCACGGTGTTGACGGAATTACTCGACTCCATGACCTTCCTTACCGGTGCCGCAGAATCCGGCGAACAAGCCTTGCGCATGGTACAGGACGCCGCAAGACAAGGGCAGCCTTATGACGTGGTGATGCTGGACTGGCAGATGCCCGGTCTGGATGGCATCGGTACCGCTCGCGGTATCCGCGCCCTGCAATTGCAGGATGAACCCAAGCTGGCGATGGTGACAGCGTATGGCCGCGATGAAGTCTTGAAACAGGCCCAGGACGCAGGCATAGAGCATGTGCTCATCAAACCGGTCAACTCTTCCATCCTGTTCGATACCTTGATACGCCTGCTCGGCGGTGTCTATGCCGAAGAGCGCGAAAAGGCAGACGACAGCAATGCCCATGGTATGGAAGTACTCAGCGCGCTTCGTGGTGCCCGCATCTTGCTGGCCGAAGACAATGAACTGAACCAGCAAGTTGCCTGCGAGTTGCTGGCAGATGCAGGTTTCGTCGTTGAAGTCGCCGACAATGGCAGTATTGCGCTGAACATGGCGCAGCAGCATGCGTACGACCTCATCTTGATGGATATGCAAATGCCAGAGATGGATGGCGTCGAAGCGACCACGCGCCTGCGTGCATTGCCGGCCCTGGCCGGCTTGCCCATCGTCGCCATGACCGCGAATGCCATGCAGGCCGACAAAGAACGCTGTCTCGGTGCGGGCATGAATGACTTCCTTAGCAAACCGATAGAACCGGACGATTTATGGCGCGTGCTGTTGCGCTGGATTAAGCCACGTTCGGCTGCACGCTCAGTTGCAGGTTCAGTTGCAGGTTCGGCTGTCGATACAGCCGGACTTCAGGCTGCACATCACACCACCACTGCAACACATGCAGCGGATGTGCAAGCAGGCTTCCCGGATCAGATAGACGGGCTGGATGTGGCAGCCGGCCTGCGCCGGGTACTGGGCAAACATGCGCGCTATCTGGCAATGTTGCGCGGCTTTGTCAGCAGCCAGGCTGACGTCACACGACAAATCCAAACCTCCTTGCAGCAGGGCGATAGCGCAACAGCAGAACGTCTGGCCCATACCCTCAAGGGTCTTGCAGGCAATATCGGCGCCACCCGGTTGCAGGAAATCAGTGGCGAACTGGAGCTGGCACTGCGCTCGGCGCAGCCGACAGAAACTTTACTGCCCGCGACAGCCGAAACACTGGCGCGCCAGGTGGCAGCGATCCTGGATAAATTACCACCAGAAGAACAAAAAGTTACCACGGTGGCAGACATGACCAGGTTCAAGCTGGTCAGTGATGAGCTGGCCGGTCTGCTGGCAGATGACAATGCCAAAGCAGAACGGCTACTTGAACAGCATGAGGCCTTGCTGGAAGCCGCCCTGCCCAGCCATTTCAAACAAATCGCTGAACTGATACGACAGTTTGATTATGAACAGGCATTGCTGGTGTTGAATGAAGCCCGCACGCAGATCGTCAATGTGCAGACCAGCAAGGCTGAATAAATGACAGCAAGCCCGCAGCAAACCTGTTGAATTTTCCACCATTCTCAAACATGGGGAGTATTGAAATGATCCATCTGGAAGCTGGTTTACCCAAACCCACCATATTGGTGGTGGATGACACGCCGCAAAACCTGTCTGTCATGAACGACTTGCTGCAGGACGATTATGTGGTCAAGGTGGCCCCTGGTGGCGCACGGGCGCTCAAGGTGGCACGCTCTGACGCACCGCCAGATTTGATATTGCTGGATATCATGATGCCAGACATGGACGGCTATGAAGTTTGCCGCCAGCTCAAGGCCGACCCACAAACCCGCGATATCCCGGTGATTTTCCTGACCGCCAAAGCAGAGCAGGATGATGAGCGCCACGGTTTTGAAATCGGTGCCGTCGATTACATCACCAAACCCATCAGTCCACCCATCGTCCTGGCCAGGGTGAAAACCCATCTTGCCTTAAAAGCGTCTGCCGATTTCTTGCGCGACCAGAATGAATTCCTGGAACAGGAAGTCGCCCGTCGCACAGAAGAAACCAGGGCAATCCAGGATGCCACCATCCTGATGATGGCATCACTGGCAGAAACCCGTGACAATGAAACCGGCAACCATATTTTGCGCACACAGTTTTATGTCAAAGTGCTGGCAGAAAAACTGCAGGGCCACCCGCGTTTCTCTGCTTTCCTGACAAGCTCCACCATAGAATTATTATTCAAGTCGGCACCCTTGCATGACATCGGCAAGGTCGGTATTCCTGACCGCATCTTGCTCAAGCCAGGCAAATTCGATGTCGCTGAATTTGAAATCATGAAAACCCATGCCGCGCTCGGGCGTGACGCCATCGTGCAGGCAGAACGCAGATTGGGTTACAAGGTAGCGTTCCTGGATTTTGCCAAAGAGATCGCCTATTCGCATCAGGAAAAATGGGACGGTAGCGGCTACCCGCAAGGTCTGGCTGGTGATGCCATCCCGGTTTCAGCCCGCCTGATGGCCCTGGCCGACGTGTATGACGCACTGATCAGCCGGCGTGTCTACAAGGCTGCCATGTCACACGAAAAGGCGGTGGAAATCATCAGCGAAGGTCGTGGCAAGCATTTCGATCCCGACATGGTGGATGCCTTCCTGCAAATACAGGAGGATTTCCATGCGATTGCCACCCGCTATACCGACAGTGACGCCGATATCCAGGACCAGCAAAAACGGCTGGAATGGATCGCCGAACAACCCTGAGTCGTCATTCGCAAGCATCCAGCGCCATACTGAGAAACCACTATGCATAAACCGGATTTCAGCAAGCTCACTTTCCTGATCGTGGATGACATCTCTGCCATGCGGCAGGTGGCGGCAGGACAATTGCGGGCTTTGGGGGCAGAACAGATTCAGGTAGCGGGAAACGGGCTGGAAGCCTTGCAAATTCTGCGCAGAAGCAAGATAGATGTGGTCTTGACCGACTGGAATATGCCAGTCATGGATGGACTGGAGTTATTGCGCGCCGTGCGGGTCGATCCCAAACTGGTAGATTTGCCCCTGATCATGGTGACGGCTGAAGTGGAACGTGATCGGGTCGCCGAGGCGGTCAGGAACGGCGTGTCTGACCTGCTGGTCAAGCCTTACACCGCGCAGCGCATGGAAGACAAGATCGTCGGCGCATTGCGCCGCAGTCGCTCGCCCGCTGCGCCCGAACCGGTGACTACCGAAACACCCAAACCGGCACAGTTACCCAGCATCCTGGTGGTTGACGATACCCATCTCAACCTGAGATTGATAGCCGACCTGTTCGCCGATGAATACAGGGTACGCATTGCCGATAATGGCAAACGCGCATTGACGATCTGCCAGTCAGACAATCCGCCAGACCTGGTCTTGCTGGATGTGATGATGCCAGAAATGGATGGTTTTGAAGTCGCGCAGAAAATGCGCGAACATCCAAACAGTGAATTGATACCCGTGATTTTTGTCACCGCACTCAGCGATGACAATTCACGACGCAAGGGTTTTGACCTGGGCGCAGTGGATTTTGTCAGTAAACCGATAGATCCGGAAATTCTGCAAGTCAGGGTCAGGAATTTCATCCGCTACGTAGAGATGCACAAACAGCGCCAGCAAGAATACGACACCATGCTGGTCAATGCCCGCCTGCGCGAAAATGTGGACCGCATGCTGCGGCATGATATACGTGGGCCGCTGGCCGGTGTTATCGGCTTGTTGCAAGACTTTCCTGACGATGGTCAGTTGGGTGCACAGCAAGCGCGGCGTTTAAGTGAAATCGAAGCAGCGGCAGTGCAGGCACTGGATACCATCAGCTTATCGTCTGACCTGTTCAAGATAGAAACGGGTCGCTATCAGTTGGAGCCAGTCGCTGTGGATATAGGCCGATTGCTGCAGCAGGTGCTGCAATTGGTACAGTCTGCTTTCGCTGTCCGGCAACTGGTATTTGTCGATGAGATTCACCTCACCGCCAACGCAAGTGGTGACCCGGTTCTGTGTCATGCCATATTCCATAATCTGCTAAAGAATGCTTGCGAAGCAGCACCCGAAGGTGGCCGTATCAAACTGAGCCTGCATGAAGAATCACCTCTGCGTATCGTCATAGAAAATACCGGTGCCGTGCCTGCAAGCATGCTGGACAGGTTTTTTGACCGTGGTGCAACGGCGGGTAAAACTGGCGGCAGCGGCCTTGGTACCTATTCAGCAAAACTGCTGACAGAGGCACAAGGCGGCACCATTGCCATGGACAGCCATGAGGGTGAGAATATAACCCGGCTCACCGTATGCCTGTTGCGCGAACCGGCAGTGGCGTGAACCTTCAGTAAGCCGCGGGCGTTTTCAAGACTTTGAGAAAAGTATCCTCTCCTTGAATTTGATATGTCCTGGTGTATAGTAATTTTTTGACCAGTCTTCATCATTGAATTTAAGTCTGAGCGGAGTGGCTTTTTGTGCGGTGCTGACTGCGGCCCTGAACGCGTAGTGGTCCACCAGTCTTACCGCCTCAATCGCAAAGACGGTAGCGATTTCCTGATCGTAAATGGCAATCAAATTGTCACCGTTTTCTTGTTCGCCACCTTCTGCCAGATTGGATGATCCAAAGAAGACCACCGGATTGGTGTCATTGAAATCCACCACCACGAACTTATGGTGAATTTTATGTGCCAGGCCTTCCTGCATTTCTTTGTTGAAGGGGGGCGGCACGAGTTTATTCAAGGCTGCCGACGTGACCAATACACCAGGTTTTCCTGGTGAATAGACTTGTATGCCGGAAACGGACTTAGTCTCGTCTGTTGAATTTTTCTCGCCGTCTGCCCCGCCAGGATTGTCGGTAATGCCATACGAGAAAATTTTCCCATCATCGTGAATCGTCCTCAGTGTATCCAGCACAGAACTTTTGCCTACCAGTGCCATGACAGCAAACAGGACAGAGCTGTTCGCCGTGTTCAATTCGTTTTGCAGTCTGTCCAGCGAAAACGTATTTTTCTTGTGGGGTGCGAAGCTGAAAACGCTGGAAGGTAGGCCAGGTTTGCTAATGGCATATTCTTGCTGGGATATCTTGTCTGCTGTAAATGCAGACGTACTCAGTCCACCATTGAAGGCAGCTTCGAAGGACTGGGCATATAGCTGTGCCACATCGTCATCATCGAAGATGGCGACATGATTGGCATTGACATACAGGCCCGTCACAGAAAAATTGGTCGAGCCAGTCAGTACGCGTGCAGGCTTACCCTTGACACGCATGATGAAGACTTTATTGTGCTGGTATCTTGAAAAATTCCCGGTCTTTACGTTTGCCTTTCCGGCCGATTTTTGTAACCGTGCTTCAGCCTGTGGTTCCAGTGCTTTAGCACCGACATGGGTAGCAGAATTGTCCATCACGATGCGGACCTTCTTGCCAAGAACCGTCAGCGCACGGACTATATCCGGTTCATTGAAGTCATACACCATGGCATCCAGCGTGGCGTCTTTATTCAGGTAGCATTCATTCAGGAAATCAATGATGGCTACCCGCGCATGTGCGCCCAGCCATTGGTATTGCTCTACATAGTCGGCGGTAGGGAAGTCAACCGTCTTTGGATTTGGGCCGATAGCTTTCGTACCAAATTTGTCGGTGTAAGCCTGCGATGATAAATAGCCCCTGGTAAACGCCAGTTCAAAGTTCTTTTGTTTAAACGGTTGACACATGACTTTGATACTGACCGTGTCGCCCGTGGTCAGGGCACTGGTATGCGCGGCTGAAAATGATTTGATCGCCACTTCATATTCATATTCGCCAAAGGCATCGCCTGCCGGAAAATCGACCCACCAGAACTTCTGGAAAGGCGCATCTTCAGACGAGTGCCATTTCCTGTCTTCGGCGGTGGTTTCACTGGTGTAATCCGATGTGAACGATAGCCTGTTGAGCAGCGGGCTCCAACTGCCATCTTTAAAGCGCCGTCGTATGGAAAAACCAGCCAGGTCTGCTTTCTTGTGTTCATCGACATTAAAGGCCAACATCACACATTGGTCTCCACTATAAGCACGCACGGTGAGGGCACCGGAACTCGCAGAAGTAGGATTGATAGAAGTACTTAGATTGCCAGGCATGTCGCTTCTCCAGTTAGTGAATCATATCTTTTGTAATGAACTTATTTTTGTATCCGCGATGGATATGTGTCTAAGCCAAATTTTCTAAAGCGCTTTGTTTGATTTCTTTGCTCATCGTATTTTAGTACGTACTATTTGACCGTCAAAAGTAAAGTTTTTTAGGTTTATTTTTTTGCATTTTCTATGTGATTTGGCTACTGGAAAGTGCTATTGTTTTGCGCCACGCAACAAAGAAGTCAGTGAAATCTGACGATGATTCCAATTTGGGAATTAATTCGCGATAAATGACTTGTTCTTGTAACTGTTTACCACCAGTTAGTTGCAGTTGCATTGGAGAAGAAACATCACAAATGCGGTCATATTCGTTTAGAAGTTTGCGATTCGGATCAATCGCTTTTTCGCTAATCAAAAAATTAGCACGTGTAGAGCGCACAGTCATAATCCTGGCAAGTCGATCAATACATTCGCCAAGATAATCTTCATGTCTTCGGTTCAGTCTCTTAACAACTCCAAAATCGATACCTAAACGGACCGAAAATGGGTAGTTTGAATCGCCCGCAACAAAGGCTAATTGTTGCGCAGCTTGCGACATCAGAAGACCTGCTTCAAGCAGTGGTCGAAACTCCGGGCAGCACATCAAAACAGCATCGCCAATTTCTTTGAAGACACGAACTTCCGCATACGGGCGTGTCGCAGAGGCAATCAAGGTGAAAAAACTTTCTCCACGGATATAACCTAATTCAGGCCCTTTCGTTAATCTATAATTACTGCTTTGTGCCAGATCAACCATACAAAAATAAAGATTTGCGTCTGGATATTCACGATAAGCCTTTGCAAGAGCATCACGATCTGCAAGTACTTCAGATTGAATTTTCGACGCGTATAAAGAGAATGACATATTGACGCTCCAATTAAAGTGCTTGAATACCGACAAAGTCGTAAATTTCTTGATCTCCCCACGAAGACAGAATGTCCATTGATAGCTGAATGCGATGGACTGGATCATCTAACATCCTGACTGCATTTTCTTGTACTTCTATACTCCAACGGTGTAGTCGAGATTGATCTTGAATTTGCTGTGAAAGTACGTCGTCGCTGCAGTAAATAAGTTCGATGCACGCACCACTAATGCTTCGTAACATTTCGCTTCTATTTTTTGTCCTTGGCTCAGTGAAAATTCGAGAATGTAGAAAAGATTCAAGTTTTTCAAGTATTTGATCTGCTTCAGGTGACAGACCAATTTGAACTGATTGATCTCCTTTTTGAAGCAACTCACGCATTGCCATATCCCCTCCTCCAGATGCAAGGATGGCATTTGAATGTTTAACAAATGCGCCGATAAAATAAGTATAGAGGCCGCCAGCGTCATTTTTTTTTATTGCAGCGTCGAAATTGGGGTCAATATCATCTACTTCTACAGCTAACTCTTCGTAGATACTGCGGCTCTGGCCATTTAGTAAAGCAACTTCATTGGCATCGTTTAAATTTTCAATTACCCAAGTTATGTCGTCCGCATATTGAACTATAACGGCCTCAAATGTTGCATGATCATCTGTTATAAGGTTGTGGCCTCGCCTAGAGCCTGCAAGTTTGACAATGTGTTTAAAGCGTTTCGTTCCGGGATTTGAACCGCGAGTATGTCGCCAAACTCCATACATGGTTTCTGGGAAATATGCTTCCTTCCGTGCTTCTGAAGTAAATGGATTGGTGCAAAGCAACCAATAGCTTTCTTGTCCACTTGAGTAGAGTGATGCATTTCGTTGTCCGGCTGCCCAAGGCATGAAGCGCTGGACTTTATCTAGTACGATAGATGACCGCAGTCCGCTTACGAGATCAGGAATGTCGGATCCAGCGAATGCGAGGTCAAGTTGTTGTTGACTGGTTTTGTCTTTGGGATTCTTGGGTGCAAGTTCTGCGTCTAAAACTTTAAGCTTTAATTCTGCCCATTCGGTCATCTTTGTTTTTGCCGCGTGTATGAATGGAACAGCACCTACTTTCGAGCCCAATGCTATTGCTTCAGCAAAATCTTGATTGAGTTCGAGTCCTCTTGCAATTGCACGCGCTACTTGTGCCATTTTCATAGCATGTGTCGCGTAAGCGCGAACGATTCGACGCTGGCCATTGTATAAAACGTGGTACTTTTCAGTTTGTTTTCTCATCCCCGGAGAGTATAAGATGCGATCTCGTTCGAGCTGTACCGGGGTTCGATGTCGAAGTTTAAATTTATTTTTTTCCCACTGAGCGGAATAATAGGAAAATATGTCACCACCGTCTACAAACTCATTGCTAAAATTTTCAAAGCTTCGTTTAGCGCATTTAAGCAAAGACTCTTCAATTCGCCCGACCGTCTCGAAATACTCTGGTTCTTTCATAAATTCTCCAATAAAAAATAAACCAACTTAGTTCGTCATGTTAGGTCGAGGTGATTTTTGTTTAATTACAAGTGCGCCCTAAGCCAAACTCTCCAGCACCCCGCGCTGCCACAACCACGCCGTGATTTTTTGCGAGGTTTGCCTGCCCATGCTTTGTTCCAGTTTCAGCAATACATGCGCCAGCGGCTGTGGTTGCCACAAGAAATTCAGATTGGGAAATAAAGCCTGGTTTTCCAGGAAAGAGATAGGGCGCTCAAGATTGGGGTGGCTCAGTGCCAGTTGCTTTTGTACCCTGTCATCCACCACGCAATAGCTTTCTGCCAGACTGGCGGCAGGATGGATGCGCAGGGGCTGACAGGGGTTGAATGTGGATAAGGGCTTTAGCTCTGCCGGTTGGTAGTCGCGTAGTTGCGCACTTTGTTCGTGCATGGCCCGGACCAGGGGGTGATCATCCCCGGCAACAGCGCCGTCGGCGCAGTTAGTGGCAATACCAGCCCGGCTTTGCCAGAACGGATGTTCGCTACACCAGGCTTGCGCATAATATGACTGCGTCCAGTATTGGTGGCGGGCACAGGTTTCTGTCAGCCTTTGCTCAAAGAAGTGGCGCGCCAACTCATAACGATCATGACACTCATAACGATTACTGTCTGTGCTACCCAGCAGCGTATGTATTGCAACCACCGCCTGCAAGGAAAAGCGCATGGCCTTTTCTACACCTGATGATGAAATCGGGTCCAGCGCAAAGGCGGCATCGCCCAGTTTCAGCCTGCCATCTTGCCAGCTATCCAGCGCCAGGTAGGGTGTTGCCGTGCATGCCTGCAAGCGACTCGCATACGGAACTTGCGCTATGGTCTTGAATAACTCGCTGTTTGCACAATTCCATCGTAACCAGTTTTCTGCCTGCCCCGGCATCTTTTGATGGGCCGTTTGCGGATCACTGACCAGCATGACTCGGTAGCGCAGGTCGGGCAGGCGTGTGCCCCATAGCCAGCCATGTTCCAGTGCTTCGACCTGGGTCAGGTTGGCCATCTCATTGGCAATATTATGGGCAATATTATTGAAGACCTGATCTGCTTCCAGTTCCACCCACATCGCAGACAGGCGTGGCGCGCAGGCATATTGTTGTGCTCCATTGCTGCGTCCACCTGCATCAAGAATAAAGCGGGCGGTGATTTGCTGCCTGCCCGCAGGCGTGCTGATGTGTAATTGCCAGTCGCCTGCCGTGCCGCTGATGTCTTCGATCCGCGCTGGCATGCATACGCTGATGCCGCGTTGCCTTGCCAACTGCAGCAGGGCGGCATCAAAGGCGGCACGGTTGATGACTGCTGCGTCGCCGTGGCCTGCAATTTCTGGCGTAGTGCTGCGCCAGCGCAGTCGCGTAGAAAGGCCCGCCAGGTGAGGAACCGCTGCCAGCGCTTCGTTGGCGTCCAGCATGTCTATGATGTTTTTAACACCGGGCGTCAGTGCTTCACCTATCTGTGGGCGCGGCCAGGTTGCGCTACGCTCCAGCATTTGTACGCGGTAGCCCAGTTGTTGCAAACGCAAAGCTGCGGTCAGCCCGGCGGGCCCGGCCCCAATGATGATGATATCGACCGCGTTGTCCATATCAGGCATGGCGGTTGTCTGGCGCGCCGGTAAACCATTCGGGTGCCAGGTGGCTCAGGCGTTGATGTGCCCCTATGGTGTAGTGCAGCCATCCGCGTATGTAGTCGCAGGCATGGCGTCCGCGTGCCAGCACTTCATGATGGCAGCCACCGCCGCACAGGTAACGTGCCCAGCAGGTATTACAGGGCTGTTGCTGATGCACATGGCGTTGGCTCAGCCAGATGGCTTGCCTGCCTCGGTCCACCCCCGTATCCAGGTGGCCCATGCTGCCTTGTTCGTCACCGACAAAGCGATGGCAGGCAGCCAGCTCACCATCGGCAGACACCCCAAAATAACCAGCACCGGCACCGCAGGGGTAGGGCCTGTGTGTTCCGCGCTGCAATTCACGCAAGGCATTTTGCATGTTCATGAAAGGGTAGCGTTGGCCTTGCATGACATGCTGCTCAAATGCCAGGCCGCAGGCGATCATGCCTTGCAGCATGTCGGCCATATCTTCCGGCCCCATTTCTGCCTGCCCATTCGATGCACGTAGTAGCGGCGAGAAGCCGACGCTATGAAAACCCATGTTGATAAACATATCCAGGGTTTGTGGCAGGTTCAGGTTGAACGGCGTCACCGTCACCCGTGCTGACACCTGCATCTGGCGCTGGCGTTGCAGCAATGGGGCGATGCGCTCCACAATCTGGTCGAAAGAACCCTTGCCGCCTTTAAAGGCGCGCAGGCGATTATGTTGTTCTGCCGGTCCATCCAGGCTGACTGTCACGGCAAAGCCATGCTTTTCAAAAAAATCGGCATCGTCAGGCTGCAACAGCGTGCCATTGGTCGTGATGGAAAAATGACAGCGCACCCCCAGCCTGGCTGCCTGCTCACTTGCATAGTCAGTCACGCTGCGCAAGACCGGGCGATTCGATAACGGCTCACCACCCATGAATGCCAAGTTCACCTTGGCACCCGGTGCGGCTTGACCCAGCAATAAATCCACCGCCTGCATGGCTTTCAGCAACTCCATGCTTTTGGCCTTGCCGCCAAACTCACCCTGCTGCGCATAACAATACGTGCAACCCAGATTGCATTTCTGCGCAATTGCCAGCGACAGGGCATGCACTGGTGGCGAAGACAGTGGCACATCATCAATAAACGGTTCGGCGTGCAAGCCATGGCTGTCTATCAGTGCTGGCAGTAATTGCTGGTCGTCGGCATGCACGGCAACACGAAATTCTGGCACCAGTTCTGCCGGCAAGTGAAACAGCCTGCTGCCATTCACCAGCAATAACTGCGCACCCTGGGCATCTTCCACCAGGTGCGCATCACGGTGCGAGGGGCGCGATGCTTCGACGATGCGCAAGGCCAAGGCCGGTGCCAGCTTGCCATCTGCCCTGGCCGCATGCTCAGGGGCAGGGTCGCGCTCAATGACCAGATCAGGACTCATCGGCATCTTTACCCCGGATGATGAATTGCAAATCCTCTTGCCAGGACTTGAATAAATCATCGTAAGAATACAGCCGCGTATCAGTGCGGTTATCCGGGATATAGGTGCCGGTACGTTTTTTTGCAAACCACATATCACCGCGCGACAAGCCATCAACACCAGGTTCCACGTTCACATAGTCGGGCCGCGATGCAGCCCAGTAATAACATGCGCATTCGCGGTAATCGTTTTGCCATGGTGCACACAAACCCTGCGTCAATTCCCCCGGGTGTAACAGGGCCGGATTGAATGAGGCCGTATTCGCTTCAAAGAAATGACGCAGCTTCAAATTGACCTTGAGGGTAGGTGTATCCTTGCTGTACAAGACTTCGGTGTCGGCATCTTTATCAAGAGTAAATTCACATTCCACCATTTGCCCCTGCAAATGGATGATGCGGGCGATCGAGTTGGACCATTCCATGAAAGACACTGCGTTCGGATTCGCTACTGACGCCAGCGTGCCCGAGCTGCCATCGGGAAACACTGGCCCGGTGGTCACCACCATGGTGCCGGCATCCAGCCCGGCAAAGCGCAGCAGACGTCTGGATTTCAGATCCGCATGGGCCGGTTCAGCATCCACCACATAGTTATTGTTTTCAACCAAAGTGATGCCTTCAAAAGCGCGCCGCCACAAGTTCCTGAAATCAAATTCCAGCCCCGGGAAGCAATTGGAAATCGCGCTGCGCGGCAAGACCGATGCCGGGTTGCCAGTGCCGCGATGATGGATTTGCGCCGTCAGGTTGCTGGCACTGATGGTTTTCTTGTCAGACATTATTGACCTCCTGCTGGCGTAGGTGCTGCAAACATCGCATTTTTGGCAGCCTTGATGACCATATCGATATGGCGGCGTGTCAAGGTCAGGCTGCGGCCATCGGCACCGCGCATCAGGGCTGGCATCTTGCGCAAGGTGGCAGCCGACAGGTCGCCTATTTCTTCCGGCTGGCGCATTACCTGTGCAAACCAGGGTGCACCACCGGCAGACAGGGCGCTGAAGACCCGTTCATGCAAAGCACGCAACGCCAGGTTATCGACCAGCGAACTGGCCGCAATCGGTTCGTAATAGCGTTCAAAGTCATTGGTGTTTTGCCGCACCATGGTGCTGGCCACATTCAGGCGACCATTCACCGGGTTGCCGTTCATTACTGCGGTATTCATCAACCGGACCGTTTCCAGCGCCCGCAGTACCAGTTCGGTGGCATCATCGAGTGAGACCTCGTCTTCCTTCACTTCCGGCCCGTAGAGCAATTGTTCCATTTCGTCAGAGATCACGCGCACCGGCAAGGTATCGGGTGCAAATGCCGGTGGTCCGGCCCCGATATAGCTTTGCGCATGCAGCACTTTGCCATCGTGCAGTTTCAGGAATACCCGGACGTGACCATCGCATTCGTCATCCAGGTAACCCCAACTGACCTGGTTGCCATCGGCATCTGCGTATCCCGCATAAATGCCGGCAGGATTGGTCAGCGCGGGGCCCACGCTTTCTGAGTAATTCAGCCAGTCTTTCTTTTCGTCGTACAGGATCAGTTCATCGCTATCGATGATGGGGTCGGGTGTCAGGACGGGTACATTGTTCTGGTCTGGTTCCAGCCTGTGTTTGCGTGAACCGTACACGATACCGGCCGCCGGTGTATAGCGTAGCCGTATTTCCGGGAATTGCTTGGTCGGTTTGATAAACTGTACATGTCCCAGTGGCAGGGTTTTTCCAGGCAAAAAATTCTTGCAATGCCCTGTCATGGGGTGACGTGCATGATCCTTGATGTCTGCAAGACTGGCGTGAATCTGGTCATCTGGCTTACCGGTGCGGCGAAACAGTTTAATGTTACCCAAAGCCACATCCCAGTGCAGACTGGCCATGCTCAAGCCTTCCTTGTGCAGCAAATCTGGTGTCAGTGGCTGCAATTCAGCAGGGTGTTCCGTGGTACGCACATACACTTCGAGGAAAGGGGCCACCGGCCGGATTTTTTTGTTTTCATCCTTGAAGCGGATTTGCTCTGGCACATAGGTACGCGCAATCTCGCCTGTTACCTGGTTCACTTCCAGGCTGGGGCGGGGTACGATGCGGCGATAATCAAGTGGATTGTCCGGGTTTGTCTCCAGGTCAAATGCTTCCAGTGGTTCGTCTGCTGCACCCAGGCGGGCAATGGCCAGGGGCGGCAAAATTCGGATTTCCAGTATGGACATTATGGGCTCCTAGATCAGTGCAGCATCAATGCTGCCAGACAGAATGCGCAAGGCCAGCGCCCGCATGTTCTGGTCGGCTTCGCGCATCGAGGTCAGATAAATGTGGCGAGATGGCGGCGCAATATGCAATAAGGCTTTCACCAGGCTGTCGGCTGCCGCCAGCAAATCCAGATGGCCGCGCCAGCGATTGGCTTCACCCAGCGGGCTGTTCAGCGTATAGGGCATCTGGAAAGGTGGCCCGGCAAAACCGGCACTGGCGTCCTTGGCGGACAGCGGTGACTGCATCAAAATTTCGGATATCGCCCGCAGGTTATACATTTCACCAAAGCTGCCGTTGACGATGGCACCGCGCGGGGTAATTGCCCCTGCCGCATTCAGGCCGCCAAACAGGGTAAAGCTGTGTATCAGGTAGGTCAGCAACATGCGATAACGCACATTGTGCAACTGTGCCCAGAGTATAGATTCCGGATGGGTAATCCGCGAAGTTTGAGCACCTGCATTTTGAGACTCCAATTCAGGTTCCAGATCGGGGTCCAGCGATACATAAGGGTTGATCGCCACCTTGCGTGACGGTGACCAAGGCACAAATGTAGAACGCAGTAAGCCAGCCTTGCTTGCTGGCTGCAATTTCTGCCAGCCGTCCGTCGTATAATCAGCCGGGCGTGCTTCGCTCCATTCAAGATCGGTCAGGGTTTCCAGGCCCAACAGTTCACGCATTTCTATATAGATGCGCAAGAAGCGCACAAAATGCGATTTTGTCGATCCCGTAGTGGCTTCGCCCTGATAGGCAATCGCCTGCAAGGCCGACACCATGTCGTCACGGCAGGTTTGTGGCACCACCAGCACATCCGGTGTCTGCCTGGGCTGGCCCGAACTATTACCCCGGTTACCACCCTGATAGCCACGCCCCCATTCAGCCCAGTTGGCCTGGGCCGGATAGGTATTCGCCTGGAATACCGTATCAGGCAAATACTCCGGGTTTTGCACCAGCGGTATCAGCGTGTTGAACAATTCCGACACCTGATGCGGGTCATCTGTCTGCGCATGTACACGGGCGCGTATTTCCTTGCCCAGCGCACCGCCATCCCAATCCACCGGGGATTCGGCAAATACGTACTTGGCCAGCGAATCCAGTGTCAGTGGTTCCAGCGCAAAGGGGAAAGGATAAAACGGCACATCCCAGGGGTAATCTTCGCGCTCCATATGCAGGGGGGAGCCAATCAGGCGCAGGGAGTTTTGCACCGAGATCAGATGCCCCATCTCTTCCTTGGCGATACCCAGTATCACTTCCTGCCAGTCGCGTACGATATCCCGGTACGCTTCTGGCACTTGCGGCCCGCCCAGTGAATACGCACCATACAGATATTGCACCATCAGGCAATGTTCTATTTCCGCATCGATGGATAACAGGTAAGTCACGTAATCACGCGGCGAAAATTCCAGATTGAATGAGGTGGCATGGCTGTTGGCAGTAGGACTGATCGCCTCCGCCGAGAGCATCTTTACCCCAGCCATCAAACCCTTGGGCGACCCGGTCTGGGGTAAGGGCTTGTTCATGGCGCCAAGATGACGCCTGATTTGTGCAGAACGCATTTCCTTGTCCTTCTGATGTGGTATGGATGAACGCAAAAGCAAACATCCTAAAAACATCTGAAGGACGTTTTACTGTGGAATTGAATTGAAAATATGATAACTAAAAAGATATTAATTTATTATTGACTTAATATCAAGGGAGGCCGGGGATTTATTTGACAAAGCGGCTTGCCTGTGAAGAGGCGTATTCAAATTGCAACAGTGTGCTTGTTGCCAATACGCTGGCCAGGCAGCGATAGTCAGATGCAGAAATTAAATTATTTCTGCTTGTGGAGTAGTCTAAGAGGGGTTTTCGTAGAGGGCCTTACCCACCGCCGCCCCGACCGCCACTGGCGTGGTCTGGAGCTGGCTGATGCCGTTCTTCTCCGCCACGATCTCGGCCATGATGGACAGGGCAATTTCTACCGGGGTCTTGCTGGCGATATACAAACCGGCTGGCCCATGCAGGGCCTGCAAAGCGGGTTCGGCGATATCAAAGTGCGTGCGCAAGCGTTCACGCCTTTGCTCACTGTTACGACGTGAACCTATGGCACCGACATAAAAAGCTGGCGATTGCAAAGCGTCGATCAATGCCAGGTCATCCAGCTTGGGGTCGTGCGTCAGGGCGATGACGGCGGTGCGGGTATCGGGTTGTAGCCGTAGTATCAGATCGTCCGGCATGTCGGCGCTGACCACTACCCCAGGCAACTGCCAACTGGCACGGTATTCTTCTCTCGGGTCGCAGACGATGACTTCAAAACCCAGGCTCAAAGCAAACTGGCATAAGTAGCGCGACAGGTCACTGGCACCGATGACGATGATGCGTGCTTGTGGGCCGAGGTAAGTGATCAGCTTGTGTTCATCCAGTTGTGGCAACCCATCGCGCTGGCCGGCGCGCAGTTCTACCTGGCCAGTCAGCAAATCCAGTGTTCGCTCTATACTGCGCCGCTGTTCGCAAGCCAGCAGCAATTCATCCAGACGGCTAAGTGCGGACACCGGCTCCAGCACCAGTTCCACCGTGCCACCGCAGGGCAGGCCGAAGCGATGCGCCTGGTCGGCAGAGATGCCATAGCGCAGGACCAGGGGCAGGTTGCCTGCGCAGACCGCCTGCACCCCTTCTTCCCTGATACGATAGATAAGATCGTCTTCTATGCAACCACCGGATACCGAACCCACAGTTTCACCGCGTCCATTGATTGCCATCAGCGAACCCGGTGGCCGGGGCGACGAACCCCAGGTGCGTGCCACCGTAACGAGAATGACGGGCAAGCCCTGTGCATGCCAGTGCAGCGCAGTCCGCAAGACCAGGGTATCGAGATCTTCCATCTGACCTGGTCCTAGCTGATATTGAACGGCAATTGACGCACAGGCTTGCCAGTCAGTTTGGCGACAGCATTGGCAAACGCCGGTGCCAGTGGCGGCAAGCCGGGTTCACCCATGCCGGTAGGCGGTTCGGCACTGGGCACCACATGCACTTCAAACGCCGGTATGTCGGTCATGCGCGCCACGGTGTAGTCACCAAAATTGCTTTGCTCGACCACACCATCCTTGAAGGTGATGGCAGCGCCTGGCAAACACATGCCCAAGCCCATCACCGCCGCGCCCTGCACCTGTGCTTCTATCGTGCGTGGATTCACCGCCAGGTTGCAATGGACACCAGCGGTTACCTTCTTGAGCACAGGGCGACCTTGCTGCACGCTGGCTTCCACCACATACGCCACCACGGTCGAGAATGATTCATGCACGGCCACGCCCCAGGCACGTCTGGCTGGCAGGCGCTTCTTGCCATAACCGCTTTTATCCACCGCCAGTTGCAATGCGGCGCGGTGACGTGGGTGCTGATCGCCGAATAGGCTCATGCGGTAAGCCACCGGATCTTGCTTGGTAGCCCGGGCGATGTCGTCCAGCAGGGTTTCCATGACAAAGGCCGTATGGGTAGAACCGACGCTGCGCCACCACAACACCGGCACATTCAGTTTGGGGTGATGCACGGTCAGTCGCATGGGGAAAGGGTAGGGGTCACGCATGCCTTCGGTAGCCGTGCCATCCACGCCATTCTTGACCTGGAATTGCTCAAACACCGTACCAGCCGTGATCGACTGCCCAACGATCACGTGATCCCAGGCCAGTACCTTGCCCTTGTCATCAAAACCTATGCGGGCACGGTGCAAATGCATGGGGCGATAATAACCGCCGCGCATATCATCTTCACGACTCCATACGGTACGCACGGGTGCATTCAAGCCTGCAGCACGAGCGGCCTTGGCGATTTCGCAGGCTTCGACTACAAAGTCACTGCTGCTGGCAAAGCGGCGGCCAAAACCACCACCTGCCATCTGCACATGCATGGATACCTGCTCGGGCTTGATACCCAGTGTACGTGCCACCGCGGCCGCATCCAGTCCGGGGCTTTGTGAACCTGTATAGATATCCGCAGCACCATCCTTCAAGGCAACCGTGCAGTTCAACGGTTCCATCGCCGCATGCGCGAGGTAAGGGAATATGAATTCCGCTTCCAGATGTCTGGGCGCAGTGTCCAGTGCTGCCATGTCGGCATCAAAACGACGTGGCCCGGTTTGATCGGCCAGCTTGCGGTAGTCGGCCAGTTGTTTTGTACTATCTACCTTCTCGACGCTGGCAGTATCCCATTCCAGCTTCAATGCATCGCGCCCTTGTTTGGCGGCCCAATAGCCGTCAGCCACTACAGCCACACCTTCGGCACCACGGTCCAGTGGCAGGCGGAATACTGCCTTGACGCCTTTGATGGCGCGCGCTGCACTGTCATCTACCGTTTTCAGGCGTGCGCCAAATACTGGTGGGCGTGCCACCACTGCCGTCAATTGACCTGGTAAGTGCATGTCTATGCCGTAATCCTGTTTGCCACTGCTTTTGGCGCGTGCATCCAGACGTGTGGTCGGCTGGCCGATGAGACGGAAATCCTTGGGGTCTTTCAGCGCGACTTTTTCAGGGACAGGCAAGACCATCGCAGCTTCGGCCAGTTCGCCATAGCCCAGCTTGCGGCCATCTGCAGCAATCACGGTACCTGCCTGGGTGCGCAGGGTGGCCACATCCACATTCCAGCGTGCCGCCGCCGCAGCCAGCAACATGGCGCGGGCGCGGGCACCCAGCTCACGGTATTGCATGAAACTGTTCTTGACTGAATTGGAGCCGCCAGTGATATGGATACCAAAGAAAGGATCATGATAAGCTACATCACTGTTGCCATGGCTGCTGCGTACCAGATTCCAGTTGGCATCCAGTTCTTCTGCCAATATCATCGGCAATGCAGTCTGCACACCCTGGCCAAATTCCAGCCGGTTGATGATGACCGTGACCTCGCCATTCGTGGCGATTTGTACGAAGGCAGATGGTTGCTGGGCAGGTTTCAGGGCCGTACTGGTCTGGGCCTGCGCCAGGGCAAGGTGGGGGAAGGCACCTAGTGCCAGACCGCCTATACCGGCAAATTTGAGAAAGCTGCGGCGTGTCAGCGCGGCGGTGTTGACTGAGTGGTCGGGTTGGTCGCGCTCCAGCATGTGTTGTAGGGCACGCGGCATTTCGCTGTAATCGATATTCGGCAACATGGTAGCTCCTTCAGATAATGGCTTTGGCTGCATCAGCCACGGCAGCGCGGATGCGAACGTACGTACCGCAGCGACAGATATTGCCAGCCATGGCGCTGTCGATTTCAGCAGCAGTCGGTTGTTTGCCACGCGGCAGGGATTTCAGAAAAGCAGTCGCACTCATGATTTGTCCGCTCTGGCAGTAGCCACATTGCGCCACATCGTGCTTGATCCAGGCGGCGCTGACTGCATTGCCGACCTTGTCATTGCCACCGGTCGCTGCTTCTATGGTGGTGAGTTTCTTGCCCTGTACGGCAGAAGCAGGCGTGACGCAAGAGCGTATCGCCTGGCCATCCAGATGCACGGTACAGGCACCACACAAGGCCGCACCACAGCCAAACTTGGTGCCTGTCAGTTGCAGCGCATCGCGCAGCATCCACAGCACAGGCGTGTCGGGCGTGACATCGACGCTGGTATTCTTGCCGTTAATCGTGGTGTTGATCATGAAAACCTCCAGGATGGGGTGATGCGGGATGGATGATGTCGGCCATGCTCTGATGAAGCTTGTCCGTGGAAATGTCTTCATAAAACTGGTGTGAATTGATGATCAATGCATGTTTCATTGATAAGTCCTGTGCCGTTTTTATTGATGGCTATTGTGTGCCAGGTGCTATAAAAGACGTTTGCCTGATTCGATGCATTTCTTGCCCAATTTGATGATTCATCGGCAGAAATACGAAACCAGGCATTGAAAATGGTAGGCTATGGCTATTCATGAATTCTCTCGCGCTGCCATGCAAACCGGACATCAAACCCCATCTGTGAATAGTCAAACACTGGCCGGACTGGTCAGCAATATTGCCCAAAGCGATGGTGACCATACGACCCATATTCCCGGGTTGATGATGTACAGGCGCAGCAAAGCGACCGACCCCATGCCCTGCATTTATGGCCCGAGCCTGGGCGTAACCGTGCAGGGCGGCAAACGCGTGCTGCTGGGAGATGAGATTTTTGACTACGCACCCGGTCAATCACTGGTGACTTCGCTGGATTTGCCCGTGGTGTCTTATGTGACGCGTGCCAGCAGCGCGCAACCATTCCTGGGAATGGGGCTGGCACTGGACGCCCGCGTCATTACCCAGTGCGCTGCCGAAATGAATTTCTCCGCGCCGCTGAAAGCATCAACCTCACTGGCGATGTCAGTTGTGACCGTGGATGAGGGTTTGCTGGATGCCATCACCCGCCTGGTGCGCCTGCAGAATGAACCGCAACTGATACCACTGGTTGCGCCGCTGATACAGCAAGAAATCATCGTACGCCTGCTCAATGGCGAACATGGGCCAACACTGCGCCATCTGATGACAGCCGGTTCGCCAGGGCAGCAAATTGCCAAGCTCATTGCCTGGCTAAAACGGCACTACACCGAAAATATTGCCATGGATGATCTGGCAGACAAAGCCCACATGAGCCCATCTACCTTTCGCCAGCATTTTCGTACAGTCGCAGGCATGAGCCCCTTGCAATACCTGAAGCACTTGCGCCTGCAGGATGCACGGCAACTGATGCTCAGTGAAGACATCGACGCCAGTAGTGCAGCGTTACGGGTAGGCTATGAAAGCGCATCGCAGTTCAGCCGTGAATACACAAGACTGTTTGGCGCGCCACCACTGCGGGATATCAAGCGGGTGAGACTGGCGACGTAAATGCCGGGTGAACAAGGGGCGACGATTGCCATCCAGTGATTCCTCAGAACGTGTTCACGATCTTACTGCGCGAGCGTGATCGGGGCTCATGCGCTGCTCAAAATGCTCATGTACTTAAGTACATTCCGCTTTTTGCGCTGCTCTTCACCCAGCTGACGCTCGCTCGCTACAGATCGTAAACAGGTTCTCAGGTGCAGGTCAAGGCGGGCGCGATTTTAGCGGTTTGATGCTGCCGTCAGCGCAGCATTCATGAGCCCAGCTCATAAGCACATGCGGGCTAAGCCATCTAATCAAAGCACAGCATACCGCGTACAGTGAATGTCATGACACGTGCAGCCACAGCGGGCTGTGCCGAATCGCTGCCGGACCGGAAAAACCGGTCCATCACTCAAAGGAAAAATGATGCAAAAGCGTAAACTCGGAAATACTGGCCTGGAAGTTTCAGCAATCGGCCTTGGCTGCATGGGGCTTAGTTACGGCTATGGCCCTGCCACCGACAGGCAAGAGGCAATTGCACTGATACGCGCTGCAGCCGAGCGCGGTGTCACCTTCTTCGACACTGCCGAAGTCTATGGCCCGTTTATCAACGAAGAAGTGGTCGGCGAGGCTTTGGCCCCGATACGCGATCAAGTAGTGATTGCGACCAAATTCGGCTTCAAGAATGCCGATGCGAAAGCCGGTCTTGACAGCAGGCCAGAGCATATCAGGGAAGTTGCCGAAGCTGCTCTCAAACGACTCAGGACAGATTGCATAGATTTGTTCTACCAGCACCGGGTTGATCCACATGTACCTATTGAAGACGTTGCCGGCGCGGTCAAGCGCCTGATCGAAGAAGGTAAGGTGAAACACTTTGGGTTGTCTGAAGCTGGCGCACAAACGATACGTCGCGCCCATGCGGTACAGCCTGTCGCCGCACTTCAAAGTGAATATTCACTGTGGTGGCGCGAGCCGGAGCAAGAGATACTGCCAACGCTGGAAGAACTGGGAATCGGCTTCGTTCCATTCAGCCCTCTGGGCAAGGGTTTTCTGACGGGAGCGATTGATGAGAACACCAGTTTTGACAGTACAGATTTCCGGAACACTGTCCCCCGCTTCTCGGCAGATGCCCGCAAAGCCAACCAGGCTTTGGTTGAACTGATAAAGAAAATCGCCGACCACAAGCAGGCAACACCAGCGCAGATAGCACTCGCCTGGCTGCTGGCACGCAAGCCCTGGATCGTTCCTATCCCTGGTACCACCAAGCAGCACCGCCTGGTCGAAAACATCGGTGCTGCTGACGTAGTATTGACTGCCAGTGACATGCAAGACATTCAGGGCGTTCTTTCCAGCGTCACGGTGCAGGGTGGACGTTATTCAGAAAGCAGCCAAAAACTGGTCAGTCGTTGACAGGCAATGTGAGATTTGCGCAAACAGCCAGGCATCAGTCACTGATCAGCAATTGATGCAGCACCCTGAAACAGGCTGCATCAGGTCACCACCAACTCGTTTTCCTTGGTCATCAGGGTGGCAAACAGATAGGCGACGTCCATCACCTGAATCAACAGCTTGCCTGCATTGGCCTTGATGACCTTGCTGATTAAGCTGCTGCTGGTATTGCCGGCAAAAGGCGCAGGCGTGATCTGTGCGGCATTGAATTGTGGTACGCCGTGCAGGCCGCTTACCAGCAGGCCTATCATTTGCCCGCCAAAACGCACAATGATGACCTGGTGGTGATTGGCGATGATGGCTGGTTTGCCCCGCATCGCATGGCCCAGATCGAATACCCAGACATAATTTTTTTGATCGTTGTCACGCTCCGGCACAATCAAGCCTATGCGTTCTGCGCGCCCATTTATTGATGCCATGGATATCCTGGATGCTGGCAAGGCTTCCAGTACACACTCTGCCGGTAGTGCAAACAGCTTGCCGTCAATAAAGAAAGTGGCGAACTCTTCATCATCGATCTCTGTTGCCCCGGTTGTTCCAGAAACCAGCGCGGTGTCCATTTTGCTGATGCCGGCATAGTCCCGCACCGGCCCAAAGCTGTCGAAGACCACCGCCAGTATGTCTTCACGATAGCCGTCAGATACCTTGAACTCCCGATAGCCACTCGATACCGTACAGGCCATGACGGCGTAATGTCCATCATGCACCAGGATGCGTGATGCGCTGCTGCCGTTTGCCAGCGCAAGCAGTGTAGCGTCAATCTCCAGGCGGCTGCCAACCGGACGGCTGGCATCGGTGCTGGACAAGATGACACCTTGCCGGTTGATAAAGAATGCACTGCAGTTGTCTTTGCTGCCCATGCCACTTTTCAGCATCGCAGAAAATTCTGGTGCCGAGTCGAAGATAATACCTATGCCACCTATCACCAGCGCATCATCATCCGGGTCACGGATGGCTGCATGATATATATAGGTCGGCTCGTCTTCATACATGGGGGTAGGTGAGAACGGTGTTACATAGTAATCCTGCTCGGTACGCAGCGCCAACACCTGTGACAGGGTGTCTGTGTCGATATGGGTAGCAATTGCCGGGTCCATTTCCTGATCCGGCAAGGCCAGTTGGTTGCTGGCGATAATCTCGCCGCTGCCGTCATACACAAAGATACGGGTGTACACGGTGTACAGGCAATTAATGTATTTCAATATACCGTTAACATCCGCCATGGTTTCCCAGTCCCGTTCCGGGTTTGCCAGCACCCGGCGCAGCTCTGGCGTCAATGCCCACCAGCGGCAATCATCCGCTCTTTCATACAGGTTACGGTCCAGCAGATCAACCAGCAGATGCGACACAAATTCTGCGTCACGCATGCTCGACGCTACGACCGTCTCGTACAGATCGGCAATCGATTTGGCAAATAATTCGTCGCTGCGTGTGCCAGTGTCGCTGATCTGGTCGAGTATGGTCTTCAGCTTTTGCATATCATTGGTTTGGCCTGCCGTCATCACCTTGCCATTCCACACCACGCAACGTATGGTTTCTGCCGCCACCATGATTTCGTGCAGGGGTGGGCAAAATGAATGGGCGTGGCTTAACAGACCCTCGGCAATCGCCGGGCTTAACTCGCTCAAATGATTGCTGCTGGCTTCGGTAAAGGCAACCTCCACCGGCACCATTACTTGTCCTTGCCAACCGGGTGGCCCCATATAACCCTGGTAGCCCACTGCCGGGAAAGTCCGCACCAGATATTCGCGTCCGGCATACATCATCAGTTCCGGTTCATTACTGTGATTCACCGGAACCCTGACACCCACAGGTATCCAGGTCTTGTCTGCACTTGCTATCACCTGGTTGCTGCCATCCAGCAGCAACATATTCGCGCGCCCGGACGGGTCACGGTGCGAATTGAAGATGCCTGCCATTTCCTGTTCAAAATTAAAGCACAGGCACAGCACACCCACCACCACGCCAGTTTCCGGATGCAGCATGCGGCGTGAATAAATCAGGGCTTTCTCTTTACCTGGACGCAGGTCGCTGGCCCTGAAAGTTTCTACATACGTGTCGGATGCCAGGCTTGCCGCCAGCAAAGGATCGGTGCTGGCTTCCAGGGGTGTTGCTTCATCAATTTGCACCAGCACATTGCCAGCAACATCTAGCAGAATGATTTCGTCATACACCGTGTATTTATTGCGGTAGGCACGCAACCTGGCACGTATCTTCCCCTGCATATCATGCAGGCCGGCAGTAAAGGCACACAGCTCATTGTCTGTCGCCAGAAAACCGATGTCGGCAGTGCGCTCATACAGATTGCGTACAACGATATCGATCACATACTGCGCCTTGGTACCGATAGCGCTCAACACGGTGGACACTTTTTCATGCACCAGGCTGGTCACCAGTTCCTGCTCCAGGCGATTGAAACCATCACGTGTGGCTGCCATGGTGGGCAATACCGCTTTGGCTTCACTTGCGCACGTCATCTTTGCCGTCGCCTCTATCATGCGCCACATCAAATTCAATTCGTGCAAGGCTTGTTCGCACCGGATCACATTGCGCATGTAAGGTAAAAATGTGTCAATCTGGAGCGGAGTAGTATTGTTCATTTTGCGAAACCTTTTAAGAGGTGTTTTCTTTCGAAAGTGAAATAGGGAATAGTCGAAATACGCCGACACATGCCGCTATGACCGGAAAAAAAATTAATGCAAAAAGTCAACGTCGAAACTGCAAGTTTCAAGTGGCACCAGTGGTATTGGTGCCTGATTGATCACATCCATGCGCGATTGCTAATGCTATGGATTCACTCCCTTGTGGGTGCTTCAATCTCTTCTGCGCCGCAAGCAAATATGTCGAAGCACATATAACGAAGAACCGGTTGTCAATTTTCAGGGCTGACACAGAATTACTGCAACTGCGTGAATCCTATATATAAAAAAAGCATAGATCATCAATGCTTCGGTGACGCACCAAGGCATGCCCAAACATGGTGCGCACGCGCGATTCGAGTTTGTTTTTTTATGCTCCCCCTAAGTAAATGATGCCTATTTGTGCGGCTATGAAATTGAAATGACTGACCCCTGGCGACAGCTTTGCCTGTCAGCCAGCGTTGATTCAACATGGGGCGGATTTCCCCCGGGCGCGGGTTGTTCCGCACTACGTCCAGAGGCGAACGTCCGACCTTCAAGCACATCGACACTGCATCCCGAATCGTCTTATTGGTACCCTGTTCCAGTGGTGAAATGAGTTTTATGTGATTCGTTAATATATTTGGTCTGTCCAGCTCAATACCGTACTCTGCATTGGCAGACGACTATGCATGGCGTGAATGCAATTCCTATGCCAGTGCTAAATTGTGGGTGCGGGCTAAGATATGCTTTTTTGGGGTGAGTTTTATGATTGGCAGGGCGATTGATAGAACTATTCCGGAATGTCTGGATCGAATGGCAGTCAAGACAAGCTATTCAAGCCAGCCTTCAGGAAAACATTCAATGCAGGTTTATCTATGACTCGATTTTCGTGTTCCAAAGGTGACGCCTGTTGGCTTACTTCGTTTCAGGATAGTCACTTGAATTTCCATGATATATTTTTCGTTTGAAAGTACACTTAAATGGCCAGATTGATTGCATCATTTTTCATAGCCTGCAGTTTAATGGGAACGGTAGCAGATAGTTTTTCTGCAAACGCGAATGACACAAGCCTGGCAAACCCGTCCTCTGACACGGAGATCAAGCAGCAAATTGACCGCTATGTAAAAACCGAAATGCAAGAGCGGCGCATCCCAGGCATGCAATTGGCGGTAGTCAAGGGTGGCAAGATTGTTTTGTTGAAGTCATATGGCCTGGCAGAGATTCCGAATGCGGTAGCTGTCAATGATGAGAATGTGTTTTCCATCAATTCGGCAACCAAGTCGTTTACCGGGGTGGCCATCATGCAGTTGGTGGAAGAGGGTAAGCTGGATTTGTCGGCACCAGTGTCACGTTATCTGGATGGTTTGCCGGTCGCCTGGCAGGTGGTGACGGTGAAGCAGTTGCTAACTCATACCTCGGGTATTCCTGACATCATCAGCAGCAAGATACCCTCGCTGGCCACGCCGCAAGAGGTGGATGCTGCGTGGGTTGCGATTCAAACCTGGCCTATGGAATTCAAGACGGGAGAGCGTTATCGCTACAACCAGACCAATTATATTTTACTGGGCAAGATAATCGATCGCCTGAGCGGTATGCCATTTGTAGAATTTTTCCAGAAACGTCAGTTTGCCGTGGCCGCTATGCGTAGCGTTGGTTTTGGTGACTCGCGCGATGTTATTCCGCACAAGGCGGTTTCGTACAGGTATGAAGAACCGGGCGGACCCCTGAAGCATGTCGTCGAGGTCTTTCCTCCTTTCTTGCGTACTGGTGCCGGCATGAATAGCAGTGCTGAGGGTATCGCCAACTGGCTCATCGCGTTGCAACAGGGCAAGCTGATTTCTGCGGCTGGTTTGAAGCAGCTTTGGATGCTAGGCACTTTCAATAACGGCAAGCCGACCGCGTGGGCGCTGGGCTGGCCAGTGGTACGGCAGGGGGACTATGCTGCCGTCGCCGGTGTGGGCGGGGCACGCTCGGCGTTTTATGTGTATCCCGCTCATGATCTTGCCATTGTCACGCTGACCAATCTGGCGGGTGCCGATCCGCAGGGCATGATCGATGACATCGCTGGCTTTTATTTGCCTGGATTAAGAACAGCGCATGGCGGTACTTACGCAGCACATCTTTTGCGTGAGCAAATTGCGAAGGATGGCTATGGGGGCTTGGCGGCGAAATTGAATAAGATCAAGTTGGATACAGGTTTGCCTGATCCCACGGAAGATGATTTCAATTCCTGGGGTTATCGTTTGCTTGGAAAAAAGATGGCTGATCATGCGGTGACAGTGTTTGGACTGGGGATACAGGTTCATCCAGACAGCGCAAACTTGCATGACAGCCTGGCGGAAGTATATGAGTTTCAGGCAGATACCGCATCGGCGTTAAAACATTACCGTTTGTCGCTGGCGCTTGATGCGCAGAATAGCCATGCGGCAGAGCGTATCCAGGTGTTGGGTGCAAAGTAAATTTTTGTATAAGAAATTTTGTATCGTTTACCGGAAAAATAGCCAGAAGGAAAATAGCAAGCAAGCTATTTTCCCTCCAGGGCGCAAGATTACGAGACCATGAATTGATAGTCGCTGATGATGCGGCCATCCGCATCGACCTGTAGAAACTCCAGGCCGACGGCAAGCACTTCAGCCGTGGCTGGCCGTATCATCTCCCAGTTGAATGTGACGACTCCCCGCAGTGCTTGTGCGTTCTTCACGGGCCTGAACATATAGCCACCGTCACGCACGTTCTTGTTGTGCGAGCCGGTGATGCGTTCCTCCAATGCCGCGTAGGCGCGCGCTTCGCGCGTCGTTACGTAGTGCACGCCATCGGGTAACCAGAGCTGTGCGATGGCATCGCGCCGCGCCGCCAGGTCCGTTTCATTCCATACCGCGACGTAGCGGTCCGCCAGTTGTTGTGCATTGATGTTCATGATTGTTCCTAGCTAAGTGTGGTTTGGGTGGCTTGGGTGGTTTGACTAAAGTGCCGGTACAGGGCCGCCACGCCGAGTGCCAAAGCGAACAGGTACAACAGGCTGATGCCAAAGGCACGAGCAATGATAGCGAGGCCAGCACCCTGACCCAGCGTGCTGTAATACAGGACGCCGATCAGCGCTACGCCAAGCGCATTTCCCACTTGCTGCATGGTTGCCATTACGCCCGACGCAACGCCTGCATGTTGTGACGGCAGCCCGGCCAGGACGGTGGAGGCCAGGGGTGTCATCACCATCCCAAGGCCACAGCCCTGCAGCAGAAGCACCGGCAGCATCAGCGCCACGTTCTGTGCAGATAGCCAGCCCAGCAGGCCATACAGCGCCGCATGGCCGGCAGCCAACACCAGTGCGCCGCTGAAGATGGCGTGTCGGCCCAGTTTTTTTGCGAACCATGGCGAAGCCATCGAGGTCGCAAAGAAACCGACGGCAAGCGCAGTGAAGACCAGCCCCGAATCAAGCGCTGGCAAGCCCAGTCCGCGTTGCAGGTACAGCGCCAGCACGAAGTAGAACGATGCGTTGCCTGCGAAGAACAACAGCGTGATCAGCAAGCCCAGCACAAAGGGCCTCTGAGCCAGCAACGAAGGCGCAAGCAAAGGTTGGCCACCACGCGCCGCCAGACGACGCTGATAAGTCCAGAACACGATGAGCAATGGTACCGATGCCGCCAGACAGATGAAACTCCACAGCGGCCATCCCTCGTCGCGCCCCACCACCAGTGGAAAAATAGCAGCCGTCAGCGTTAACGCGACCAGCGCCATACCAGGCAGATCCAGGCGACTGGCGCGCTGGCCTTGCATCGGCGGTAATACACGCTTGCTCAGTAGCAGCGCCAGCAGGCCGATCGGCAGGTTGATCAGGAAACAGCTACGCCAGCCCAGCCCCGCCAGGTTGGCGTGGATCAGCAAACCGCCGATGATCTGACCACTTGCCGCAGCCAGCCCCAAGGCCAGACCGTAGGCGGCGAATGCTTTTGCGCGTTGAGCTCCGGTGTAGAGCAGGCCCAGCATTGCCAGTACCTGCGGCTGTAGCAATGCACCAGCCACACCCTGGGCGATGCGCGCAGCGACAAGCACGGCTGCGTTTGGTGCCGTGCCGCACGCGGCGGAGGCCAGGGTGAACAGGCCTACGCCGATGATAAACAGCCGCCGACGGCCATGGATGTCACCCAGCCGCCCGCCGGTGATCAGCGTCGCAGCGTTGGCCAGGCCATAACCGATGACAATGAGCTGCAACGCACTGGCGCTAGCGTGTAGATCGTGCTGAATGGATGGCAGCGCGACATTGATGATGAAGAAGTCCAGCACCACCATGAAGGTGCCGCTAAGCATCACCAGTAGTGCAAGCACACTTGGGCGCTGTTCGGCAACTGCAGAAGGTGCTGCGGACGTAGCCGGTGTCTGTGTGACGATGGGGACAATGGGGGGCGTGGGGATAATGTGGATAGCGGGAACGAGTGGTACGGCCTGTGACATGATATTCATCCTGTTCAAAGAAGAGCGCTGGGGGGCAGTGTATCGACGTCCCAGGTGCCTGGCGATTACCTGCGAGGTAATCAGCATTAAGCAACGGGGCTGACGAGCGAAATGCCGTTGAAGTGAATTCTAGGGGGTAGGTGATGGACACTCAATGCCTGTAGCGCTATAATTTTTGTCCGATCATCCAAATGATGCCTGGCCATGGATCCGCTTGACGAAGTATTTACTGCGATGCGTGTTGAAAACGCCCGTTATGCGCGGCTGGAGGCTACTGCCCCCTGGGGCCTGAGTACGCGGCGAGGTGACGACACGGCACGCTTCGGCCTGATGTTGCGCGGCGGCGGCTGGCTGACGCTCGACGATGGAGTTGACGGGGCTGACCGGGAACCCGTCGCCCTGACAGCAGGTGACTGCTTTGTCATTCCACACGGCTTGCCTTACACGCTGTGCGATGACCAGAAGTCCGCCACGGTTAACTGTGTCGATGTCGTGCGCGCGAATGTCGGCGGCGTGGTGCAGATTGGCGGTGGCGGCGCGGCCACCACCGTCATCAGCGGCTGGTTCAATTTCGATCCCTATGGCGCACGGCCATTGCTGGACCTGTTGCCAGCGTTGCTGCACATCCGCATGGATCAGGAACGAACCCATCTGCTCCAGGCTGCGCTGCAATTGCTGGCAATGGAGACGGCGCAACGGGGTCTCGGCTCTGGCCTGGTTGTTAGCCGCCTGGCGGATATTATCTTCGTGCAGGTGGTTCGGGCGTATATCGATACGTTAGACCCCGACACTGGGAGTGGATGGCTGGCAGCATTGTCGGACCGCCGCATCGGCGCAGCCTTGCATCTTCTGCACAAGGATGTCGCGTCGAACTGGACGGTTGAAGCGCTGGCCGCAGTCGCCGGGATGTCGCGCTCCGGCTTCGCGCTGCGCTTCAAGGAAAAGGTCGGTGAATCCCCACTCGAATACCTGACCCGCTGGCGCATGTTTCGCGCCGGGCATTTGCTGCGCCACACCGACAAACCCCTGATAGATATTGCCGACAGTGTAGGCTACGAATCAGAGGCAGCCTTCAACAAGGCTTTTAAACGTTTGACTGGTGCCGCACCCGGCGCGTTTCGCCGAAACGCGAAGCTAGCTGCCACTTTGCCCGGACTGCGATAAACTATCAATCACCGACAGAGAAATCGGCTTGTCAGGGTGGCTTGCTACCAGCCAGTAGGCACAAATGAGCGTTCGATTGATGACCAGCAGGAATATTAAATTAACGAGTAAACAATGAATCCAGATCATGCTTTGGACGGTTTTCGCCTCGTGGGGATAGGCACGACATTTCAGTCGGGCGACATATGTGACATGATCGCAGAATCCCAGCTGTTTGCAGACCTGGAATGGAAAGACATCCAGGCCCTGGCGGGCTATGTGCAATGCTATGAAGTGTCAACCGGCACTGTCGTCTTCAAGGAAGGTGAATCCGGCACCTACATGTTTTTGTTGGTGAAAGGCGAAGTCGAAATACTCAAATCAGACCAGGATGGCGGCCTGCACCGAATTGTCCTGGTGACGCACGGCAAGACCGTAGGGGAAATGTCCATCATCGATGGCGAAAAACGTTCCGCCACCTGCATTGCCTCACAAACCAGCATCTTGCTACTGCTGACCAAAGACAACTACGCCCGCATCATCAAGGAAAAGCCCGTGCTGGCGGTACACATCCTGGCGAAACTGGCAAAACTGATGAGCCAGCGCCTGCGCAGCGTCAGTGGGCAACTGGTTGAATATTTGTGAGTACGACAGTAAATGACCGTATCCGTAGGGTGTGCTACGCGCACCATCTAGCGGTGAAATGCGCCATGTGTAGATACGATTAGAGCGTAATCGCACGCACGCAAACAAAAATTATTGTAGACCCATCACTCTCGATTAATTCGCTTCAACCTTTGCCCGAATACCGCCCAGATACAATCTTCACCATCGACATTGCCGCAGATGACCCAGCCTGTGCCTGTCTTTTGCACCGTGGTCTCACAATCGAGTTCCACACCAAGTTTTTTGGCCCAATTCTCGGCGGCGCTTTTGCCTTTGAAGAGTTCATTGCCTTCAAAAATCACGGTGCTGTCAAAGACAGGGGCGGCGAATACAGTGTTCATGCGGGTTCCTGACGGAGATAAGCGATGCGGTGTGCAGATAGCCATTGTAACGCAGCATGGTAATCGCTTCTGGCAATGATTTCCGCTTGCATCTGTTTATGGCGATGGCGCACCAGTGCAGGCAGATGTAATCATCACACTCCCCACAGGCGCCGTGCTTCATCCGCAATCACATCCGGAAACTCTTCCTGAAAAAATAGCTTCCCTTCGGGTACCACGCGTATGCCGCGTGACTGTGGAAACAGTCGGTCAAGGTAATCTGCATCAGCCAGCGAAAATAGCGTGTCGCTGCCGCCCCATACCATCTTGACGGGGACGCGGCTGCGTTTGAGTTCTGCCTCTATACCCACCAAGGGGTTGGGTTCCAGCGCCAGGTGAAAAGCGTGGTATTGCTGGCGACGCAGCGGCGAGCTGACTAGTGGCGTGACGTAATAAGCGATGTTGGCGTCGGTAAACACGGCCGGGTTGTGGAATACGGCAGCACCAAAGGTGGCGCGAGCCAGGGTGCTGTCGGCTAACCATTTGGCAGTTTCATCGGCCAGGGTGCCAGCGCGGGCCATATTGATGGCTGGCTGCACACCTGCTGGCGGGCTGTCCGGCTCGACATCGCAGTTTGTCAGCAACATACTGCGCACGCGTTCTGGATGACGCACGGCGAATAGTTGCGCCACCGCACCGCCGCTGTCGCTGGTAACGATATCGACCTTACCGGCCTTCAGATGGTCCAGCAGGCTGATCAGCATCCCCAACTGGGCATCGGCTGTCAGTGATTGCTGCGCAGGCACTTGTGTATAGCCCAGGCCCATGAAGTCGGGCGCGATGCAGTGGCGGTAAGGCGACAGCCTGTCTATCGCGCCACGCCATTGGAAGCTATTCAGCGGCGCGCCGTGCAAGAACAGGGCAGTATCACCGTGGCCACGTTCTACATAAGCGATTTTGCCAAAGGGCAGGCTGGCAAAGCGGCGCATTGCGCCAAATGCGGCGGCATCTGTGGTCTGTTGTAGTTTGCCTTGTTCAGCCGCCCTGGCCAGCGCCGGCATTGCTGGTAGTACCAGCGTGGTGGCAACACCGCTGGCAATAACAGCAGGGGTGATCTGTAAAAAAAGCCGTCTTTTCATTTCAGTCTCCAGATAGGATGGGCAAGTAGAGACGATGCTAGCAACATTGCTTTGCCACGGCGCGCATCAACAGCCGAACCTGAGCACAGACGGATGATTTGCGCTACATTAATGCATCTCCTGGTGTGCATTACTTTGAGGGTGTAATGAACAGACCTGCATGCTATCCCCATCCACCGGCGGCACTGCTCAGCAGTGCTGGCGGCCATGATCTGCCCTTGCTAGATGTGCTGACTTCACCTGTACCAACAGGCCTGTTCAATTCCCCTGTCGATGCACGCCATGTGCTCTGCCTGCATCTTGGTGACCCTGTGCCTGTGTCTTATGGCGCAGGTCGCTATGAACGCCAGGGCGTGCGCCTGCACGGCCAGTTCTGTGTCGTACCTGGTGGTTCCAGCACACGCTGGACACTGTCCCAGCCCGCCACGTCTTTACTGTTGCGCTTGTCACCGCACACAGTGAGCGACACCGCAGAAGCCATGAACCTGGGCAGGCAGAATAACTTGCTGGCGCCAGCCATACACATACGCGATCCACAGATAGAACGCATAGGCTGGATGATGCAAGCCGAAGACCACGACGCCTATCCCGGCGGGCGTATTTTTGCCGACAGCCTGGCCGTCGCACTGGCCGCCCGCCTGTTTGCCTTGCAGTCACGCAAGCCAGCCACCGACCCGGTAGCTGGCCGCAGCTTGCCAGCCTGGCGGCTGCGCCACGTCATCGATTATGTAGATGCACATCTGGATAGCGACCTCACCCTTGCCGAACTGGCTGCCGTGGCCGGCTTCAGCCTGTCACACTTCAAGTCACTGTTCAGGCAGGCAACAGGCATGCCGGTACACCGCTATGTCATGGAGCGTCGCCTGCACCGAGCACGCCAGCTCATGACGGAAGGCAAGCAGAGCATGACAGACATCGCCATGGAAACCGGCTTTGCTCACCCCAGCCACCTGGCCCGCAGCGTGCGCCGTGTGCTGGGTTTGAGCCCTGCGCAGATTCGGGGGATGCCCGGCCCAACCGCCGTAACAGAAAACTACACTGTTGCATTTTAAGTTAACCACATGGCGGTAATAGACCATGCCTTATTTCGGCGTCTTGTTGGCAAACCAGTCTAAGATAATTTGCGTGCGCTGTATCGACAAATCCCGAATTACCGGCATATGCAAGGCATCATCCATTGGTTTTGCCAGCACCACGCTGATAGGCTCGGCATATTGAACCACGGTAGCATAGTCGTCCAGCTTAAAACGGCCCATGATGGGATACAGCTTGGCATACTGCGGCAAAATGTATTGGATGCAATTATCCCAGGTCGGATTTTCTGGGAAGGTCTGCTGACTAAACAGCAGGATACTAATCAAATCGTCCGGATGCTGGGTGTAGCTTTGCGCGATCGTTGGATCGGCGAAATTGTAGTTCACAAAGTAAATTTGCCCATCGATGTTTTGACTGACGCGCGGAAAACTAGGGTCAGTGCCAACGATTTTCAATTCGGCCATGCCTTGCCCATTGGTCACCAAAGGCGTAGGGCTGAAGGACAAGGCATCTTGCGGTATCGCGATGTTTTTCAATCCAGAGGTGCCGCCAGTGCCCATAGTCTTGCTAGTGTAGGTAACGGAGTCTTCCGGCGACATCAGCGTTGCCTGGAGGCTGATATTGGCCGCAGGTTGACCAAACTGGGTGGCATACAAGCGAACCAGTGCGGTTGCGCCGTTAGGCTGATCTGGTCCTGTGGGAATGCCGGGGTTCATTCTAAAGACAAACTGATCTGCCCGCAAATTATAGCCATTGATATTTTCTGCCAGCCAGATAATTGGCGCAAACGCTTTTTTGCCAATCAGACCCAGGGGCATACTCAGCACCTTCTGTTCTGCCTGTTGCACAGTCAAGCCCGGTGGCAGTAAGGCAGGATCAACTTTCACCGTCAGTATGCCACCGCTGACTGTCATCAACTGCGCCATCTGGACCGGGTCGTTAGGCAAAGCGGCGATGGTAACCGCGTTGGTCAAGCTAATGCCCGGTCCTTGATTTTGATCAAAATAGACCAAAAACAGCTCGCCCAGCGCAGACAATGCAACCCCGAAACCCTGCGCTGGATCGTTATAACCGGGCTTGTCGGTGGCGAGCGAATTACCCAGATTAACGGTGATCAATACCTCATTGCTGTCATCGCTGTTGCTGAGCACCTGCGTGCAGAACGGGGCAAAATTGCATTGGGCTGAGCTATTGGGCACCTTGATCGGTGCCATCATGCGTGATGGCGTGTAAAACATGGGGATCGCCGTAGCGAGTGGCCCTATCGTGCCAGTTAACAAGCCGGTTGGAAACAAGGTATTGATGTTCGGTGGTGGCACAGGCGATGGTGGCGGTGCCAGTGTAGTCGCCAGGATAGTGGCGCGATAGGTATCGGCGTCGGCTTGCCCCAACAAAATAGTCAGACGATTATTCACATACGATTCAGTCGGAACCTGGCCTAGCTTGGCAGGCTTGCCCTTTTTATCAAGGCCCATGGAATATTGGGTCATGGGCTGTAATTTGGCAGCGATATTGGCGGGTACGCCCTTTGCCACCAATGCTTGCAGGGTGTCAGCATTGAACAGATAGATCACTGGCGCATTATTATGCGCATTCACCACAAAATTGACACTTAATTGTTGCGGCGATTGTTGCTGGAGCAGACTTAGAAATTTGGACTGCGGTGTCGCCGCAGTCGTCCAACGCAAGTTGGTCAGGCTGGATTGATATACCGCGCAACCACTGCCCGAGCTATGTGGGCCGTTGATTGCCTGCGCCCAAACCGCGTTATATGAGCCAGCGACATAATCACCGCGGACAAAATCGCTGATCGATGCCGGGTTGGCGGTAGTGCCCGCAACTTGCAGGCTCAGCCCCCATATTTCACTGGTATTTTGCTGATCTGGGTCGAGGTCAACCAGTTTCGGTGCTGCCATCGTGTATACGGCATTGACTGGTTGCCCTATCACCGGGTCAACCGCAGGGTCTGTGGTTTCATCGCCGAGGCCATAGACTACCTTGGTGACAAGACAGCCCTGGAAATCAAAAATACCGGTGCCGTTTGGGTTCCAGTAAAGCTGCAGCTTTGCTATGTCATTATTCGCATCGGTATAATTGTCTGGTGTATTGTTCACCGTGCTTGGATCGGCCAAAAAGCCACCACTAAAGTGCAATCTTGGATAGGTCAAATAGCTCATGCCAATTCCTCTCAATATTGTTGAACGCGGTTTTTACTTTGTAGGGCCACCGTTGGCGGCGCACATGGGGGTGCTTGGTAGCGCGCCTGTGCTGCAACCTTTGGTTTTCAGATTCAATAAATTGAAAATGTGGGAAAGCCCGGCCGGCGGCAACTGAACTTTTACTGCCTCATTCAGTGATTGACCTTTATTCTTGCCATCCAAATTGTGGCAACTAAAGCAGTTGTAGGGATTTTGAATATTAGAGACGCCATTTTGCACATAGGTTTCCATGCTGTTGTTTGCGCCCGATAAGGACCCGACCTGCACCTGCACCGAAGGTGGCAAGGTACCCTTGGCTGTCCATACATTGCCGACCAGTGAATAATTGGCCCACAATTTATTTGCGTCGCCCGCAGGCAATGCGTTCAGCATTGTCTTCACTGATAAATCCAATGCCTGCAAATTGGCGGTGCTGGGTTGTATGACAAACTTTTGGGTATCCGGGTCACAAATATAGCCGGGCGGCGGGGTGGAGCTACAAGTCAAATTATTGGGCATGGTGCCCAGCGTCGGGTCGCCCCAGGGGTGCATGGTGCAGACCTGAGTGGCTTTCCCTTCGGCATAATGATTGGTGGTGCAGTTGCTGCCAGTGCAGTTGGGATTATAAAAAGTCCAATTTCCGCCCAGAGGAGGTGGAGCCGAGGTATTGGAACAGTACGGGGCGTTATTGCGGTGTTCAAAGGTACCCCAGATGAACTCCGGTTGGGACGGCGTCTTGCTCACGATGTGCATGCCGACCAGCCCCAGATTCACATTTTCCATACAGGTTTTGCCGGGTGCCTGAACTGAGCCTTTTGTGGTAAAGAAGGTGTTGCCTGCCACTTCGTCGGGCGTCAAAATCTTCCATGCGGTTTTCAATTCCATAGCGCCGGTAGGAAACGCCAGATTCGGGTACAAGTTGGGAATATCCACCACCTTGTAACTAACCGGATCAACCAGATCGGGTGCCAGGCTTAAACTACACTGCGCCTCTTGCAAGCCGCAACCGGTGATAAAGTCATACGCTGGTTTATTGACCGATACGCCATAAAATACACGGTTCAGCGATTTGTCGATCAATGGTTGCCCGACTCCCGCCTGCAAGGTCAGATTGGAAAAAACATAGCTCTGTTTTAAATTGGATGGCCCTTTGCAATACGTCGGTTTGGGTGTTTTCCCCCAAGGGGTTGGGGTCTTGCCGGGATCAACAAAAATGCCATAGCTAGGCATAAAGGTTTCAAATTGCCGAACCTGGCTGCCCCGCGCTACCGGTTGCACCAGATACAGCAGGGTCTGCCACATATACTGCTGAAAACTGCAGTTATCCGTATTCTGCACGTCGCCCGGCAAAGTCGGGTTGCTGACCCATGTGGAACTGGCGTTGCAGATTGCGGCACTTGGAGTCGGGTTCTGTTGCGCCTGAGCAATTGAGGGGAGTGCAGTAATGATGCCTATGGCAGCAATTGCAATGACAGCAGCCGCGCTGATTGAGAGACGGCGTTGCGGGATGATTTTTTTCATAAACATTCCTTTCTTTGTGATCAAGAAGCTTCTTGGCACTGCTGACGGAAGACGAACTCCTGCATAACTATTGGAACCGGCCCGTAATACTGGAATGCTGGAATGGCAGATCGTTCAGTTGCGCGCTATCTAGGAAAACAGCTGTGCTGTCGACGACAGTGATAACGGTATCCACATCAATGCCGGGGGAAGTGCCGGGCGCGCTTTGGACAACGCCGGATAAGCTGGTATTGGACATGGCTTCTCAAGTTTAATCGTGCGTCAAATAGGGAGCGACTACGTCTAACTGCAATTTTCTTGAAGCAATTGCGGGAACCCGGGGGATGGGAGGTTCCGCTAATACTGAGATGCGAATCCCGCCAATACGATACTTGGCTGGACTCAACGACAAAGCCCAAGTATTGATAAGTTATGATGCAAAATACACCATTATTTATATTTAATCAATTGATTTTTTAAAAACAGATTTTAAACGGCGGGTTGCATGCCCGCTTAGATGGCCGTGACAATAAGATCATTGAGGTTTAAGCATCACGCAGCAGGACGGGGTGCACCCATGTTCGCCCACCCCAAGCCACCTGGCGCGCAGCATGCGCCGTGTGCTGGGTTTGAGTCTGGCGCAGATTCGGGGGAATCAATGTACTTAGCTAGAAATTTGATACGTAGGAGCGGCTTTAGCCGCGAACAGTATGCTGTTAATTATTCGCGGCTGAAGCCGCTCCTACGAACGGACATCGACTTGCAGCGGGATTAGTACGACAGCATGAGTGTGAAAACAAAAACGGCTCATTATTTTCAAAATAATGAGCCGTTTTCTTTGTACTTCAATTCTTAAACCTTCAAATCCGTTGTGAACCATCAGGAAGTGGTAAGACAAATATTAATAAAACCCGCTTTTTGATCAGCTACTACTAAGACACTATTCAGATAGTGATGAGACTAAATTTTAACGTGCGACTTTGCTCAAATTACATGAGTAATTGATACCTTCGGCGCAGCATAATACGTATTTTTTCAAATCTCGCCTTCTGACGAGGATCCGAATCACCACAAGTTCTTCACGTACTCACCAGCTGTTCTTGGCAATCCAGTATCGGCTGGAAAGTATCAACATTAGTGTATTGATGATTTAGCTGGTCCATCTGCATACAAATGGACCCTGCCCGATCAAGTGAAATTGCATCATTTCAATTGAAATGATGTCGATGAATCACACATCATCGACAGGCCGGATCCGACAGGAGCGCCGCTCATCACAGTGAATTTTCGGAGCATCCAGAACGAAAAGGCTGCTACTAACGCAAACCAAGAGCACTTCCGGCTAATGCACCTTCATCATGGCCACGATGACAACCTGCTATTGAACGCAGCGAGGTGACTTGATCGGCTTTCAACGCAGTCAGACCCGTCGCGCCGTCAACCACTGCGTAGGTGTCAGCGCGGCTGCCACCACCCGCACCTCACCGATATTGCCGAAGAAACCGTCTGCCCGGGCTCCATCCCACGAGCCGCCGCCAACCACCCATTGCGATGTCGCCGACAATGTCGCTAGTCCAACGACACTGCTGCTGTTGCGCAAGACCGGTGCGCCTTCCACATACATCACGGTGTCATGCGTAACCGGGTCGTTCACGATGGCGATATGTACCCACGTACCGGCGATGATCTCGCCTGACCAACTGGCAAGGGCATCGCGCGTACCGGTCACTTCTGGCACTACTTCCCACTGTACTTCGCGTAAGCTCGAGATAGCAAACAACAGTGGCGGCGATTCCAGATCTCCACCGTTGAAGCCGGCCAGATCGCCGCGCTTGCCATCACGCGTCATAATGTTCATCCACGCGTGTCTGGACTTGTCCCACGCTTGGTTGATCTTGACGAAAGCCTCGATCGTGTAGCCGGTTTGGGCGAAGGTCTGGGCATTAATTGAGGCTGTCGGGTCGGTGACGAAATAGCTCAAGCGCGGCTTGTTCTTGTCGGTGTTGATGAAGCTGACCGAACCTGGCGCCGACGACAGACGGTGGCGGTCCTTGCTCCAGACGATATCGCCCGCTTCTGCATCGACTATGCCGCCTTTATTCAACGCATCACGCGTGAGCGGATTGGCACCGGCGACGTCGTTAATGCGCTCTCCAGGGGCCACTGCCACACCTTCGGCACCGCCGAAGAAGCGCCAGTGCGCAACCGTCGACGCCAGTTTCGGATAATCATCGGAATCTTTCGGAGTTACCTGCGCGACAACGGCCGGCTCGGTGTAGCCCTTCAGCACCAGCGCCCTAGCCTGATCGACTAGCGACGACGCCACCGTTGCCTTGCCGATGCCAAAGGCTGCATTAAAGCGCGCAAAACGTTTGGCAAAATTGATACTGATGGTGAATGCTTCTTTCGGCTCGGTGAGCACAGCGCGGTCGAAGGCGTTGAGCGTGTTGGCAGGCTTCATCGGCACCCACGGCGAAAACGACAGCACCTTGATCAGATTGTTGGTCAGATCGAATTCGTACAGCCGCATCAAGCCATTGCCACCTTGGTAGGCCATCTGGTAGTCGACTACCATTTCCTCGACCGCATTGACGAAGTTGTTTGTTTTAGTCAGATGAGCAGCGCCGTGGTGGTGGCCGTTCAAGGTCATGAAGATCTGATCGTTGTCGCGTATAAGTTTTTCCCAGAGCATCTTGCCGTAGTCGGTTTCCAGCGGAGCCACCGCGTCCGGGGCGATGTTGAGCAACTGGTGGTTGACCAGAATCACCGGTAGTGTCGGATTGTCGGTCATCACCTTGCGGGCCCAACTGATGCCTGCGTCGGAGATGCGCCACGAAAGCGACAGCACCATGAATTTTTGTTCCTGCGCAGTGAAGATATGGTATTCATGGAAACCAGTATTGTCGCGCCCACCAAACGTGGCTTGGCGTTGCGCGCGCCGGGTGCCGAACCATTGCAGATAAGGCTCATTGGCCAGTACGCGCTGAACGTCAGTGCCTTTGCTCTGGTCGCCGTTGTAGTCTAGATCGTTGACGACATCGTGGTTGCCGGCCAGTATGGAATACGGAAGTTTATTTACTTCCAGCACCTGCATCGCAGTGTCAGCTACTTTCCACTGCTCAGGCTTACCAACCTGGTCGACCACATCGCCCAAGTGAATCAGGAAAGGAATGTTTAGCGCTGCCGCGTTTCGCACCACCCAGTTGGTCTGCGCGGCGAACGGTTCGTTGCCATAGTGGCGCTCGTACTGGTTGCTTTCCGCCGATGTCGCATAGCGCGAGTAGAACTGCGTGTCAGGCAAAACGGCAAGTGCGAAGCTGGAAATCTGCGTGCTCTGCGGGGCAACGGCAGGGGCCGCGCTGCCGTTACCTCCACCACATCCTGCCAGCAATCCTCCAAGTGAGAGGCCGGATGCCGATGTCAGGCCCATCTTTAGTAAGGTTCGGCGCTGCCCGTCGGCGCCATTGGAGGTGGTTAAAGACTTGTATCTATCACGTTTGTTCATTGGATTAATTCTTAATATATTAAGGATGTTGAACTCTAATTATAGAAAGTGACATTGTCATGACACGGGCTCAGCCAAATTAAAAGCGTGTGATACTGATGGATCAGCCTTACTGTTTCGTTAATTAAATTATGTGTGCAACGTACGTGTACTGTGACGATATCTATACTGAAATTAGACGGAAATGACGAATTTGGTCGAGCCCTATATATGCTTTGGGAGGTTGCAAAGGGCGTTACAACATACAGATATCTGGAAATTTAAAAAGATTTTGCCAAGCGCCGATTATCTAGTTGGCGTTTAAAGGCGCTGAGCCATTGCACGTGCGAACTAAACTCTAGGTGCCGCACTATTTAGAGACTACTTCTTGTTGGTAGCGCTGCGCATCTAAACGATGCACGACCAAGTAATATCGGTTTGCGTAGTCGATGCACTTTCCAAACACCTTGACCAAAATTAAGGCGCAATGCATGCTTAACATCAGTAAGAAAGTACGATTTTTCAGAAAGCGCATTCCTTCATTTGAATGCATACCTGGTTGCCATGACTGTTGTGGTCCGGTGACAACTTCTTCTTTTGAAATGTCCGCACTTCCCGTCAAAAGCGAAGCGGAACATAATGCCGCGCTGACTAATTTAAGTTGCCCATATTTAGGAAACGGAGGATGTGAAGTGTATGATGAGCGTCCGCTCATTTGCCGCGTATTCGGAACAACTCCCAGGCTACTATGCCCACATGGCAAGCGCCCTGCTGAAATGCTGGATCCTTTGGTTGACGCAGGTATTCAAGTATTTTTCTTATCTACACGCCAGGTATTGGTTTAAGTTCATTATTTGCGAGCTGCCTTCAATGCATTTCTCTAAAACATGACTTCACTACTCATGAAAATAGACATGTGAGTAGTGAAGTACATTGAGTATTAAAAATAGATCCACCGCGCCAGCAATACACATACGTGACCCACAGATAGAACGCATAGGCTGGATGATGCAGGCAGAGGATCACGACGCCTATCCCGGCGGGCGTATTTTTGCCGACAGCCTGGCAGTCGCACTGGCTGCCCGCCTGTTTGCCGTGCAGTCACGCAAGCCAGCCGCAAACCCAGTAGCTGGCCGCAGCTTACCCGCCTGGCGGCTACGTCACGTCATCGATTATGTGGAGGCGCATCTGGATAGCGACCTCACCCTTGCCGAACTGGCTGCCGTGGCCGGCTTCAGCCTGTCACACTTCAAGTCACTGTTCCGGCAGGCGACAGGCATGCCCGTACACCGCTATGTCATGGAGCGCCGCCTGCATCGCGCGCGCCAGCTCATGATGGAAGGCAAGCAGAGCATGACAGACATCGCCATGGAAACCGGCTTCACCCACCCCAGCCACCTGGCCCGCAGCATGCGCCGTGTGCTGGGTTTGAGTCCGGCGCAAGTTCGGGGGATGGCGGCATCAATCTGATGTAGATTTGTGTTTTTTACGGATTGATGCGTGCATGAAAGATAAGTAGCCTTGCGGAAATGGTCATGTGCTTGAATATCTGTGAATAAGATAGCCGTAGAATTTAAAACGTCTGCTGCTCAAACGCACCAAGTCGAAGGCAGACTTCTCTATCCACCAAACCTTTTAGAATTCCTGTTGGGGGCGAACCCTTCGTCTAATTTATCGCACTAAGATGACGCATGATTTGTACAGAACGCATTTCGTTGCCCTTCTAGCATCTCATATGGACGCAAAAACGAACATCCTCAAGGCATCTGATATGAGGTTTTCGAGGGATTGTGATCAAGAAGCGGAGTAATGAAATTAATATTTAAACAATGTTTAAATATTATCAGTTAGAATGGCATAAATTTTTGTTATTAAACTTGATTCTGACATTATCGGTTTTCAGTGGCATATGATTTAGAAGAGCTATCGTATGACATGGCAAGACCAACAGGATCTATTTTTACCAACTTTCTTTGGGTGAAGTATTTGCATATTGGTTGCGTGTACTCGCGGTATTTGAGTTCGATAAATTCAATGAGTAGATCACTATAAACTGGCTAATCCTTCCTTCATGACAGGCTAATAGTAGATAATGCGGATGCTCCCAATGTTCAGATATTCGAAGAAGCTTATGGGTTAGATATGAGGTTGAATCGCCATTAGAATTACTGAATTGGTAAATTGGGTATTTAAGTTTTATGGCGAAGTTGACACTCTCATTAAAATAAAAATATAGGATCAAATTCTAATTTGCTAAGAATCTGATAACTGCTAGGAAAATACGATGATTCGCACTATTCACCCATTTCCAGCCAGAATGGCGCCAGAGTTAGCTTTAGCTACTTTGTCTAACTTAGCCCCAGGCAGCACAGTCCTTGATCCTATGTCGGGATCGGGTACCGTAATTCGTCAGGCAGCAGAAATGGGACATAAACCAATTGGGTTCGATATGGATCCTTTGGCTGTACTGATGAGTAAGGTTTGGACAAGTCCGGTTGATGATGAGTTAATTGGTAATGTAGCTGACTCCCTTTTAAAGGATGTTATAGATTTAGATTCAAAGGACGTCTGGCTTCCGTGGATAGATGAAAGCATTCAAACAACAGAGTTTATTGACTATTGGTTTGGTAAACAGCAGCAGATGGAATTACGCAAAATTGCTTATGTTTTGCATAAATTTTCGGAGTGTCGCTTTTCAAAAGCTAAGCATTCCGCTGCAGATGTGGTTCGTATTGCGTTGAGTCGAATTATTATCACAAAAGAGCAAAGCGCCTCGTTAGCGCGCGATACATCTCATAGCCGTCCGCACAAGGTTACTGACAGCTCTGACTATGATATTTCCGAAGGACTTCAACGTTCACTAAATCAAGTACGCAAGAGACTTTTAGAAAATCCTCCGACTGGTGAGTCGTTAATTAAATTGGGAGATGCGCGTTCACTTAAAGCTATGAAGCGGGAATCTGTTGACGCAGTTTTAACATCCCCTCCTTATTTAAATGCGATCGACTATTTGCGCGGTCATCGAATGTCGTTGGTCTGGTTAGGCCATCGGATAGAGGATTTGCGTGGAGTACGTTCAAGCAGCATTGGTGCAGAGAGGGCGCCAGATAAACCAATTAAGACCGATCGATTTGATCCTATTCAGCGTGCAATGTGTGATTTATCAGAATTACCCACTAAGCATCAATCTATGATTGAACGCTACTCTGAAGATGTTTATAGAATGGTTTCTGAAATAGCACGTGTTACGAAACCAGGCGGGACAGCAACATTTGTTGTCGGCAATTCTTGTCTTAAGGGGATATTTATTCAAAACTCGGCAGGTGTGGCTATCGCTGCGTCAATGCATGGTCTCAAAGAGTTGCGAACATATGAGCGTGACCTCCCTTCTAACAGTAGGTATTTGCCCATGACAAAAGATGGTGCACTTGGTAAGCGAATGCGAACGGAAACAATTATTTCATTTGAACGGCAATAGGACTACGCAATATAGTTAGGTAATCTCTGATTGAGTATGCGCAACATTTCCGTCCCACATGGATGCTGATTGTGGCATGGCAGAATAAGACTTAATCAAAGGCCCCCTTATAAAATTTAAATTGAAGCGTACTGATTTCTTTTTTAGGTATCTGCATCATATGGCTAGTTCAATTGATTTAATCAAATTCAAAAATATGGCAAAGCTTACCAATAGATATGGCAAGCAGCTTCAGAGACTCCAAAAAAGCGAGATACCAACAGATTGTATTGAGCATGCGGTAAACGGGGCGATAGCAAATTTAAGCTCAAAAGAAACATCCGCTTTAGTAATTTACGGTGAGCCGCAGAGCGGTAAAACGGAAATGATGATTTGTCTAACCGCGAGGCTATTGGATGAAGGTCATAAGATGATCATTCACCTAATGAATGACAGCGTTGATCTATTAGCTCAAAATCTAAAACGTTTTAAAAATTCTGGTTTGGCACCTTCTGCAAGAACATCTTCAGAATTGCTTCAACCCATGACGGGGAAAAAACAGCACCCGCAAGAGTTTGTTGTTTTTTGTAAGAAAAATGCCCGTGATCTGGAAAAGCTAATTGAGAGGGTTAAAAATTTAGGAGAAGTGGTTGTCGTTGATGATGAAGCTGATTATGCGACGCCGAATGCGAAAGTCAATTCAGGTTCCAAAACATCTATAAATAAGTTAGTTGAGCAACTCATCGGAAAAGGATTCTATATTGGAGTTACAGCGACTCCAGCTCGCTTAGATTTGAATCACACATTTGATAACAGTACAGAAAAATGGGTAAATTTCCCGACTCACGCAAGGTATACCGGACAGGATGTTTTTTTTCCTCTTGATAAACCCCTATCTTACAGGCTTGTATTACTTGAGCGAGACGGTACACCTAAAGAGGCACAAGATGCGTTGGTTCGGTTTTTAGTTACGGTAGCGTATTTAAATGTCCATGAAAATGCAACGGAAAGTAATTACACTATGCTCGTTCATACGAGCGGAAGAAAACAAGATCATGAGACTGATCGAGGGACTATTGAAGATTCAGTGCATTCACTAATAGATGCGGAAAGTCTTGAATTTAGTGAATTAGTACTCATGGTTCATGAAACTGCATGCAAATTGTACCCAGATGTTGATGCTGATAGCTTGACTGCATATGTGGTATCTACGGCATCGAGAGCCAACCTCGTTGTGTTAAATAGTGAGCGAGACCGCACCGCTGCGGGAGATAGTGCAACTGATCCTACTTCGCCGTTTACAATAATAGTAGGTGGCAATATAGTATCCCGAGGAGTGACTTTCCCAAATCTACTTTCCATGTTTTTTACTCGGGACGTTCGCCATAAATTGCAACAAGACACCTATATTCAACGGGCGCGAATGTTTGGAGCTAGGGGTTTGTATTTAAAGCATTTTGAACTAACTATTCCCACCAGACTTTATTCAGATTGGCATCGATGCTTTGTTTTTCATCGACTCGCTCTCTCTACGGTCAAAGACATTGGGTCTCCAGTATGGATAGGTGATAAACGTGTGGCGGTTACTGCAAGTGCAAGCATAGATAAAGCTACAGTAGCGCTAGACAAAGGTGAGATGTCTTTTGGGATGTTTGCATTTGATAAAGCACTAGATACACTTATTTTAAATGATCAAAGAAATGTGAATACATTGAGGGAGCTAAGGGTGGTTGTTGGGAATGAAGTACTCCCTAATTTTTTAATTGATTATATTGAGCGCGTATCAAGAGATATCCCAGACTCCTTGGCCATTCATACGTCTTCTTCAATTGAAGGGTACGGTGATAGTGCAGATAAAGAAACCATTTCCCGGCGAAAAGGGTTCATGGGGGTGTCTCAAATGGAAACAAAGAAATTTCCGGCTGCGACCCACCATATAAAAATTTTCTATAACGAAAATGGCAAGGCCAAAATATTTTATAAATGTAAAGAAAGTATGCAATTTATTCAAAGCATGCGAACGGGTTAAGCGGGATATTAAAACAGCAGTTATTCATCTATAACTGTCGGTATTGCTGAAGTTTAATATGCTTATTTATTACAGCAAAAATTGCAGAGCGCCCTTGTTCGCGAGCCGATAATATTTGCCCGATAATTGCAGTTGTTTCGGTGGTTGTGCCAATCCAGCCTGCACGTGCCAGAGCTATGAGGGTGTAATTAATTTTGTGTAAACGGTCATTTAGCAGGACACTGCTACCTTCAAGGAGAAATGATGACCGTTGCAAAGCGTAACAAGCGAGCCAAGCCTGACCCGGAATTGCTCAAACTGGCCGATGGATTGTTGGCCAATTACAAAAAACCCGAAGACCTGATTGGGGAGAACGGCCTGCTCAAGCAGCTCACCAAGATGCTTGTCGAGCGAGCCCTGGAAGTCGAAATGACCGACCATCTGGGTCACGACAAGAGTGGAGTCGTCA
>NZ_JBMPOR010000021.1:0-126379 GCF_049340265.1 Undibacterium sp. Di26W | reverse complement strand
TCACCATACGGACAACTTGCAACTTAAAGCCAATCTCAAATGTTCTTCTTTTTGCTTTCATCTCTTTTCCTCAATAAGTGAATTATCCCACCTATCTCGGTGTCCGTTATTATTAGACCACTACAAGTTGATCAACCGAAACCCATCCCCACCCTAACCCTCCCCTTGAAGGGGAGGGGATAATATCGACAAGACATAAACCCTTGTCGCATTTGCGTCACAGCAACACACACTAAATTGCACCCATAGGTTGCAAGCACAGATAGAATTTCAATATGATCTATGACCCCATTCCCATCGCCGCAATAGCCACCGCCCCCGGGCGTGGTGGCATCGGTGTCGTGCGTATTTCCGGCAAAGACCTTGCCCCGGTTGTCACGGCCCTGTTCGGCACTACCCAATTCAAGCCGCGCCATGCCAGTTATCTGCCGTTTACCCAGGCTGACGGCACTGTCATTGACCAGGGCATCGCCATTTATTTCAAGGCACCGCATTCTTATACCGGTGAAGACGTGCTGGAACTACAAGGCCATGGCGGCCCTGTCGTCATGCAGATGCTGCTGTCGCGTTGCCTGGAGGCTGGCAAGGATGCGGGTTTACGTCTGGCAGAGCCGGGCGAATTTACCCAGCGCGCCTTTTTGAATGACAAGCTTGATTTGGCGCAGGCAGAAGCCGTGTCTGATCTGATCGAAGCATCGACCGAGGCGGCCGCCAAATCGGCATCGCAATCGCTGTCCGGTGCATTCTCCAAAGTCATCCACGCACTGGTAGAAAAAGTCGTGCACCTGCGCATGCTGGTAGAAGCGACGCTGGATTTTCCGGAAGAAGAAATCGACTTCCTGGAAAAATCCAATGCCCGTGGCCAGTTGGCGACCATACAGGCAGCGCTGCAAAAAGTGTTTGAACAGGCAGCCCAGGGTGCCTTGCTGCGCGCCGGTTTGAACGTGGTGCTGGCAGGCCAGCCGAATGTCGGCAAATCATCCTTGCTGAATGTGCTGGCTGGCGATGATGTCGCCATCGTCACCCCCATCGCCGGTACCACCCGCGACAAGGTGACCGAAACCATCCATATCGAAGGCATCCCCCTCAACATCATCGACACCGCCGGCATACGCCATGAGCATGACGAAGTCGAAGAGGGCCAGACCGCCAATGCCATCGACACGGTAGAACGTATAGGCATAGAACGCACCTGGGCCGAGGTTGAAAAGGCCGACGTCATCCTGCATCTGCTGGATGCCAGTCGTGGCCCGACACGTGCTGATGAAGCCATCGTCGCCCGCTTCCCAGAAGGCGTGCCGGTGATACGCATCTGGAACAAGATAGACTTGTCCGGCCACCACGCTAGCGTCGATGAAATGTCTGATGCCACGCACATCTACCTGTCAGCCCATGAACACACAGGCATCGATCTGTTACGCAAAGAACTGCTGCGCATCGCCGGTTGGGAACAGACCGGGGAAACGCTCTACCTGGCACGCGAACGCCACCTGATCGCCCTCAAGCATGCACATGAACATTTGCAAAACGCCGCAGAATATGCAGCACAGAACGACCAGTCACTGGATTTGTTCGCCGAAGAACTGCGCCTGACCCAGGACCGCCTGAACAGCATCACCGGAGAATTTACGTCGGATGATTTGCTGGGGGTGATTTTTTCGCGGTTTTGTATTGGGAAGTAAGAACTGGCAACCCTGCTGACGTAAAAAATGCCCAAGCCCACTGAAAAGACCCTGCCAGAATTTACCCCGCGCTTCTGGCGCGACGACAGGCTGCCTTTTATTGAGGCACGCTATCTGGCAGATGGTCGTCGGGTCAGTTATGACAGGCATGCACACAAGCTGTTTTCTATCGGTGCCATTATTGAAGGGGAGAGCAGCTTTATGCATGGCGACGATGCCTACCGTGTCGCAGCGGGCAGTGTGGTTATTATCAATCCGGGTTGTGTGCATGCCTGTAATCCACTGGAAGATTTGCCCTGGGCATATTGCATGCTGTATGTGGATGCTACCTGGCTGGCGGATTTGCAAGGGGAAACGGGCCAGGTTTTTAAGGGATACGCGACCGCAGTCAGTAATGACCAGGTATTGTATGCAGGCTTGCTGGAGCTGTATCAGGCACTGATAGCCGATGATGCAGAACTCTTGCACAAGCAGGGCAGTGCGATTCAGTATTTTTCTGAAGTGCAAAAGCGCCTGCAGGCAGCGACACCAGAATTGCCAATAGAAAATGGCAAGCTTAAACTGGCGGCAGACTTCATCGATATGTATTGCACGCAAGACCTGAGCCTGGACGATATTTCTGCGCAGGCCGGGTTGTCGGCCTCTTACCTGTTCCGCGCATTTAAAAAACAATATGGCATGACGCCGCATGCCTACCTGATCAATCGCCGCGTGCAATATGCGCAAGAGCGATTGAAGAACGGTGCCACCATTGCCGAAGCTGCACTGGATGCGGGCTTTGCAGACCAGGCACATTTTCAGCGTGTGTTTAAACGCATGCTGGCGGCGACGCCGGGTCAGTATCTGGCTTAACTGCCCACCGTCAAGTCAGCATCAGATCAGCATCAAGTGAGCATCAAATAGACTGCACTGATCAATAACATCACCGCCAGGCTGCGATTAAAAGCACGCATCAGGGCAGGCCGCCTGAATAGCTGGCGCAAGGCCGTGCCTGCATACGCCCAGGCGGCAATCGATGCATAGCAAATGAAAAAATAGATGATGGTGAAATGCCACACCATGCTGGTATCACCATTCGCCGCATAGGCACCCATACCGGCGATGGATGCCAGCCAGGCTTTGGGGTTCAGCCATTGCATCAGCGCGCCATACCATGCAGACGGGCCCTTACCCTGTTCATCCACCTGCAATTGCCCATTGTCGACAGCCAGCTTATAAGCCAGGAACAATAAAAAAGCGACCCCTGCCCATTGTATGACCTGTGTCAGCGCAGGGATTACATTCAATAATTCATGCAGGCCCAGTCCGGTTAACAATAATAAAACCGTAAAACCTATGGTTGCGCCACTGACATGCGCAAGGCTAGCGCGAAAGCCGTATTGCGTACCGGAACGCAGCGCTACAACATTCACAGGGCCGGGTGAAATGGATGCAGCCAATGCAAAGGCCGCCATGGAGAGATAGAGTTTCAACATAAGCGTAGAGGTATAAGTTGGTCGGTACACAAACTTATACCCGGCCACGCATGCCGCGTATTGAAGAAAACTACCCTGTCAAGCTGCGTCGATATGCCGGGCTGTTTATTTATGCCGCGATTGCCGTCAGCAAATGGGGACGCAAATCGTCCACCAGCCGCTTGCGGCTGCAACGTGGGTATTCTGCCGGTGAAAACCACATGGCTGCGTGGGCATAATCATCGACTAGTGGCAGCAGGTCTTTGGCTTCTGCGGTACTGTAAATACGTTTGTTGCCATGGTCGGTCAGGGCGCTCAATTTTTCTTGTAATATTTCTTTGCGTGCTATCGCTGCCGCAGATACCGGGTTGGCGACGCACAGGCTGAACGTGCCCATTAAAAAATGTTGCCAGGCAAAATCGGCACGTGTTTGCAAGCCTGCGCTGATGACCGCGCCATCGCTGGTAAAACTGTCTTGCACATGCCATAGCGTGGTATTCAGTTCGGTGATGGCATCAACAAACTCTTGCATGAAATTTTGCCTGAATACTTGAGCCGCCTGATCGCCGTGTGCAGCAATCGCCGCTTGCGCCTTGTTGTACCACACGGCATTGGCCGGGTGAAAATACTCACCTGCATCAGTTCCGGCTGCATCCATTTCACCAAAAACAGCAGAGTAGATCCTGGCGCTTTCTGTCACCACATACGATGGGGCGGGCAATAGCTGGGCCTGTATCAGGGTATCGATCTCTGTGGCCGTGCAATTGCAGACTGCGGCAAATTTCGCCTTGTTCAGGTAGTGTTCTTTAAGGTAAAGATCAAGTGCGGACATGTTGTGCTTTCTATTTTTTAACCATGGACATTGCGACTGTCCGCAGGTGCCTGTTCTCTTTCATGTAGGCCGTAATCACGTACCACGGCGGCAATGCGCAGGCGGTAAGCGGCAAACACATGGCCGCGCCCTTGCGTCTGTGCAGCCCTGTGTTCTTCGGTATTGCGCCAGTTGGCAACAGCAGCTTCATCGCGCCAGAAAGACAGCGATAAAATCTTGGCCGGATCAACCAGGCTTTGAAAACGTTCTATCGAGATAAAGCCATCCATCTGCTGTAACAAGGGTGCCAGCCCGGCGGCGATGTCCAGGTATTCCTGCTTATTGTCTGCATGGGGGATGACTTCAAATATAACGGCGATCATGGTGTCTCCTTAGGGATATGATTGAATACCGGAATGCGACCATTCAGCGAAGGGCGGTAAGTCCAACTTAATTTACCCCAGTCAATCTCGCTGCTTGTTAACAGATGGTGAAGACTGCAGGCGCTAATCTGTTCGGCAATCGCCTGACCGGGGCAGGCGTGGCGCGCATGACCAAAGCTGAAGACCTTGCGGTTGGGCCTGTCCAGTTGCAGGTTATTTGCATCGGGGTTGGCTGATTCATCACGATTGGCTGCCGCCAGCAAGACCACGATCACATCACCAGCTTGCAAAGCCTGTCCTGCAATTTCGCATGCCTGTGTGACGAAGCGCCGCGTGTTTTGTACCGGGGCATCATGGCGGGCAACTTCTGCAACCAGGTCTTTTATGCTTTGCGGCTGCTTAGCAGACTCTTCACACAGCCCATGCAACAGGTCTGGTCGTTGCTGCAAGGCGATGATGCTATTGCCCACCAGGCCGGCTGTTGCTTCATAGGTCTGCGATAACAAGCCTATGAGGTTGGCCAGCAATGCATCTGCATTGTTCCAGCCCTGCTGCTGCGCATCTGCCTGCAGGCGCGCCAGGAAACTGTCTGGCTTGGCTGTACTGTCTTGTAGCAGTTGGCGAAAACTCGCTTGCAAAGCCTGTGCTGCTGCATGCGCAGTCTCGATTTGTGGCGGCGTACTTAGTGGTGACAGGCAGCGTACAAAATCAGCCATCCATGTGGCCAGCATGGCCAATGCCTCCTGCCTGAAGCCCAGGGTACTGCCCATGACATGGATGGGCAAGTCGAACAGGTACTGGTTTAAACCTTGACCATCGTCCAGCGCATAGTGTGTGGACAGTGTCTGTGCATGCTGTCGGGTGTGTGCAGCAATAGCCGACAAATCCAGCTGGCGCAATGCACCTTGCATGACTTGTTTGGGCTGGGTATGGGGCTGGCCTTCGTTCATGCGCATCAGATGGGCGAATATGTCTCCGGCTGAACCACCCGCGATAGCGCTCGGTACCAGTTCGGCTGTTGGCCTGACGGCGCAGGTGGCTGATTCCAGTACTTGTTGCACCACATCTGCCCGGCTGGCCACCCAGCATTTGAATTCAGCTTCGTAGGCCAGGGCTGGGCCCTGCCGCAGGCTGGCGTAATACGGGTAGGGGTCAGAATGGCTGGCGGCATTCAGGATGGTGATGGTGTCTGGCTGGGTCATGGCTGTGCTGGATAGGTAGGTGATGTGATGCAGTATAGGGCTTGTTTGCATTGAACAATTCGTCTACCATCAAAGTATGAATGCAGAATATGCTGATACCCAATTAGCCAGGCTGGCCGGTGCGATCGCCGAGCCAGCCCGCGCCCGCATGCTGTGTAACCTGATGGATGGGCGCGCCCGCACCAGTACCGAACTGGCAACAGTGGCCGAAGTCAGCCCTTCCACAGCCAGTGTACATTTAAGCAAATTGCTGGAACAGCATCTGGTGAATGTGGTGGCGCAGGGCAAGCACCGCTATTACCAACTGGCCAGCACCGAAGTGGCGAATGCGCTGGAATCCCTGTTATTGATTGCTGGCTTGCCCAGGCCGCGTTTTGTGCCAAACACGCCAGACCGTCTGCGCAAGGCACGCACCTGCTATGACCATATGGCAGGTGAAGTTGCGGTGGGTGTGCATGATTATCTGTTACAGCAAGCCTGGATCATCACTGTGGAAGGGGAAGAAACCGCCTATGAACTGACAGCCGAAGGTGTGCTTGCGCTGGAAAAACTGGGGCTGGATGTGGCTACCACACGCAAGGCCAGACGCAGGTTTGCCTGTTCCTGCCTTGACTGGAGTGAGCGCACACCACATCTGGGTGGCGCACTGGGCGCAGCTTTATTGAATTTATTGCTGAGTCATGCCTGGCTGGAGCGTGATCTGGACAGCCGGGCACTGGCGCTGACAAGCAAGGGCAAACGCGAATTCCAAAAAGTGTTTGCCCTCAAGACTTGATCTACGGATTAAGTCTTGATTTTTGCCAGACGCGCGATAATGGCAGGCTTCAGCTTGCGGAAGTAGAGCAGGTCAATCACGAATATGGATGTTAGCGTACTGGCAAAAGTGACCACGCCGCTGACCCAGATCGAGCTGGAACCCAACAACTGTGTGGACAGATACACAGTCATGAAGATGGTCAGGCCTATCATCAATTCACGCCAGAACGGCTTGCGTGTCTTTGATGTCGCCTGTTCTGCCTGGTAGATCAAATCCTGGTAGTGCTTGGGCGCCACATCTTTTAACTCAGGTACGGCCAGCAATAAGGCGTCGGTGCTGAAGTTTTGCATGATAGATTCCTTTATCAGCCTGAAGTCAGGCCATGGGTAGATTATCTGCTTCACTATGCGTCAGGTCTACGGTCAAATTGTAAGTCATTTACCGCAGGCATGATTGCTACAGATTGTGTCGCGGTGTACCTGTCATTCACTTGTATAAAAGATATGGCAACGTACCCTGAGCACAAATAGCATAAGGAATCACAAAAATCTTATCTCTTTGGGAATAATAAGCGGGTTTGCCTATGGTAAGGTATGTGCAAACTGTTTTCACTATTTGCATCATGTGTCAATTACTTGGAATGAACTGCAATACCCCGACTGATATTGTCTTCAGTTTTACCGGGTTTGCTACGCGTGGCGGTTTGACGGACGAGCACAAGGACGGCTGGGGTATCGCTTTCTTTGAAGGCAGCGGCGTGCGCCTGTTTGTCGATCACCAGTCGGCGGTGGATTCGCCGGTGGCCGAGCTGATCAAGCGTTATCCCATCAAATCCAAAAACGTCATCGCGCATATCCGCAAGGCCACTCAGGGCCAGGTCAGCCTGGAAAACTGTCACCCTTTTGTGCGCGAATGCTGGGGGCGTTACTGGGTATTCGCCCACAATGGCGACCTGAAAGAATTTCACCCGGTGCTGGACGGCAGTTTTCAGCCGGTTGGCAATACCGATAGTGAACGGGCATTTTGCTACCTGCTGCAACGCATGCGCCGTCATTTTGGCGAGCAATTGCCATCGGTACAGCAACTCGCATCGTTCATGCACGAGATCACGGCAGAAATTGCCAGCTTTGGTACCTTCAACATGATGTTGTCGAATGGTGAGGCCTTGTTCACCCATTGTTCCACCAAGCTGTACTACATCGTGCGCCAGCACCCCTTCAGTACTGCAGCCTTGACGGATGAAGATGTGGCCGTAGATTTTTCCCAGGTCACCACGCCTGCCGACAAGGTCGCCATCATCGTCACCGAACCGCTGACCACCAATGAACACTGGACCCAGTGTGAATCGGGCCAGATCCTGGTCTTTGTCGATGGTGATGTATTGCCTCTGGCAGTATGTCTGCCTCAGCCAGTGCCGCAGGCGGCAGCATGAACCAGCGCCTGGTTGATCAGCTTGATACCAATCTATTGCGTGTCCTGCATACCCTGCTGACCGAGCGCAGCGTGACCCGTACTGCAATGAAGCTGGGGCAATCGCAACCCGCCATCAGCAATATGCTGAAACGTCTGCGGGAAATCACCGGTGACGCTATCCTGGTACGCGGTAAAAATGGCATGACTGCCACCGAACGTGGCGAAGAATTATTGCTGCTGGCCCGCCAGGGCTTGAACGTGATGGAAAGCATCGCCAGCCCGGCCCCTGCCTTCATGCCGGCATCGACCCAGCGCGTTTTCCAATTGGGCGCACCTGATTACCTGAGTGCCTTGCTGATCCCGCTGATCATAGAAAAACTGCGTGAGCAGGCACCGAATGCGGGCCTGACCGTACATGCACTGAATGCCGGTTTTGATTATGCCAATGCGCTGGAAACCGGCGAACTCGACTGCGTCATCGGCAACTGGCCAGACCTGCCGCAACATCTGCATCTGGCACAACTGTTTGAAGATGAAGTGGTGTGCATGGTGCACCGCAAGCATCCGGTCGTCAGCAAGGGTCTGTCGATCAAGTATTATCTGGAGATGGCCCACCTGGCCCCGACACCCTACATGATGGGCCACCGCAGCATTATCGATAGCGCGCTGGCAGAGCAGGGCCTGAAGCGCAAGATACAGATGACCATCCCTTATTTTGGCATGGTGCCGTATGTACTGGCCCGCACCGACCTGATCTTCACCACCAGCCGCAGCTTTGCCGTGCAATGTGCCAAAGACTGGCCGATAGAAGTTCTGCCCATGCCCATCACCGTACCCAAAATGAAATTCTTCATGCTCTGGCACGAACGTGCACATGCAGCGGCGGAAGTGCAGTGGTTAAGGCGGATAGTGGCGGAGGCATCGGCCAAGGTGATGGCCTAGGATAATTATCTCACTCGCATGATTTTGCTTCATGCAGCAGTCCGTGGTGTTCGAATGCCTCGCGTATGTCCTTGCGTAGCATTACATCGTCCCAGGGTTTGGTAAAAAATCGGTAAATGGCACCGCAATTGATGGCAGTGATGACAGAATCGAGATTGGTATAACCCGAAAGCATGATGCGGATAGTATCTGGATACAGATCCTTGACCTTGCTCAAAAATTCGGTGCCGCTCATATCTTTTGTACGGTGATCAGAAATAACTACCTGCACGTCATGCAAAGCCAGTAAATCGAAAGCTGCACTGGCGGTTGAAGCAGCAAGAATATGATAATGATCGGGACGAAACAGACGCTGCAAAGCAGTTACTATGCTGGTTTCAGCATCTACAATCAGCATTGTTTTTCCGGAGGTGGATTGTCTGCTGAAGCTCAACGGCAACTGTTTGCCTTGCAAAAAAAATTGTTCGCATGCAGCGGGCGACAGTGGGCGGCTAAAATAATAACCTTGTATTGCGTCGCAAGAATGGGATCTGAGGTAGGCCAGTTGGCCTTCCGTCTCGACACCTTCGGCAATCACTTTTAGCCTGAGGCTATGGGCCAGCGCAATGATGGAACAGGCAATTGCGGCATCATCGGGGTCACTGGTAATATCTTTGACGAAGGATTTGTCGATTTTTAAAAAATCGATAGGAAAGCGCTTCAGATAATTCAGGCTTGAATATCCGGTGCCAAAATCGTCGATAGACAACTTGATACCCATATGTTTGAGTTTGCCCAGCGTGACAGCCGCTGACTCAACATTGTGCATCATCATGCTTTCGGTGAGTTCCAGATCCAGATAAGCTGGGTTCAGGCCAGTCTCTTGCAATACACGGGCAACGACTTCTGCCAAATCCTGTTGCTTGAACTGGCGTGCGGACAAATTGACTGCAACGCTGATCTTGGGGAAACCGGCTTTGTGCCATGCCTGCATTTGTGCGCAGGCGGTACGAAGTACCCATTCACCAATAGGGACGATCAAGCCCAGCTCTTCCGCCAGAGGGATGAAGTCTACCGGTGAAATTACTCCTTCCGACATATGATTCCATCGTATCAATGCCTCCACGCCGACGATAGCTCCAGTTTGCAGGGAAACCTGCGGCTGGTAATGCAGGAAAAACTCATCGCGCTCCAAAGCATGCCGCAGCATGGATTCCATGGAGAGTCTTTTGCGTATCTTTTGATTCAATTCTTCTGTATAAAACTGTACATTGTTGCGCCCTTGCTCTTTGGCGCGATACATCGCCGCATCGGCATTTTTTAGTAGCGTATCTGCATCCAGACCATCGATAGGATAGAGGCTGAAACCGATGCTGCAGGTAACCTGCAATTCACGCTCTTCTACCATGATAGGTTCAGCGACCGAAGCCAGTATCCTTGACATCAGCAAGGAAATGACGGCCTCATCTGAATGGTCAATCACCACCACGAATTCATCGCCGCCGTGGCGGGCCACTGTGTCATTCTCGCGCATACAGGACTTCAATCGCGCAGCCACAGCCTTGAGTAATTCATCACCCACATGATGGCCCAGACTGTCGTTGATGAATTTGAACAGGTCGACGTCAATAAAAGCCACCGTGACCTGGTGTTTATAACGTTCTGCAGATAGGATCGCCTGCTTCAGGCGATCATGCAGGCGGTTCCTGTTTGCGAGGCCAGTCAGGGCATCATAGTTGGCCAGATATTCCAGCCTGGCTTCGTATTGTTTGTGAGATGTCAAATCCATGGCAACCATGTAGATGATGGTTGGTTCATCCTTGATTTGCAGTATCTGGGGAGACAGGAAAACCGGCAGGTTCTTGCCATCGGCATCGGACAACCATATCTCTGCTTTTTCGGTTTCCACACCCTGCAACATTTTTTCCACCATGGCCATATTGGCTGGGGCAACATATTTCTGCAGTAAATTCCCGGCGATCTTGTCCAGAGGTATTTTCAGCATATCGGAGAAACAGCGATTGCAATACAGTATGGTTCCATCACTTGCCAGCGTTATTACTCCTTCGTTCATCGCTTCGACCATCAGGCGATAGGTGTGTTCAGCACCTTGCAGGGTGAAAATCTTTTCTTCGTCATTTTTTGATATCACCAGGGCGTCAACGCGTCCATAGCGTATAGCATCCAGTGTTTCCTCTGCTTCGCGCAGGCGCGTGCGCAAGGAGTCCATTTCGGTGGATGAATCCGGCAGTAAATGAAGCACGCTTGAAGCATCGCTCATAGGTACTCCATTTGATCAGCTTACTGCAGCAGACACGGTGTGTCATGCATGTCGTCAGTTACGCGTTTGATAGAAGTGAAGAGTCCTGTACCAAGCCGCCATTACCATCCCATCACTCCTCTTTTTGAAAAAAGGCGTGATAAAGATTCACAATTCAAACATAATGCGCAGCCCTATGCTCTTCGAACAAATGTTCCGTGCGCCTTGCTGCGCATACAGGAAGGTCAGCGCCAAAGGGAAATTACAGGTACATTTTTATGCAGCCCGTCACGTATCAGCGGCATGCACATCCAGTCCCATCAATACTCTTTCGGTATTGGAAAGATCACCAATAATTTTTCTCAAGGGCATGGGCATATCACGCACCAGGGTCGGGATGGCCAGAATCTGGTCTACCTTTGCCAATTGCGGGTTTTCCAATAAATCGATGACGTCGACATGATATTTATCTGGCATATGTTGTTCACAAATTTTGTGAAGATTGGCACGTGCGACGGCGGATTTATGGGTTTGACCGGCAACGTAGAGACGTAGCATCCATTTTTTACTCACGGTATTCGTCATCGATAGCGGCATTTTTCCAGTTCCTGTAATTAATTTAAGCATGATGCAGGCCTCTTTTCTAAAGAGCAGTCAAATCAGCACGTCTTAGTTTTGCCATATCGGCGCGGTCATGAATAATGACTGCGTCCCTTTGTTTTTCTTCTTCCGAAAGACTTTCTATGATTTCGGTGGCAGTATCAAATTCTTCGCGTAGTGCCGCGATGTTGGCTTCCAGTGCCTGTCGCTTATGTTCATATTCACGCTTCTTGCGCTGGATGTCATGTTGACGTGACACGACGTTGGATCTGTCCAGCGCTTCCTGTCCGACACGGGCAGCGCCAGTCAGGACACCTTTCGGGCCCAGATAAACATCGAACAGGTCTATGCCTTTGCTACTCAAAATAAATTCGCGGATCTGGTTAGAGTGCGCCATGCCGCGTGATTTCAAGATGTACATGCCACGATTACGCTCGCCCTGATGCTCAATATCACGCAGGCTCAACCAGGTATCGATCAGGGATGGAATCTCTTCGTTGCTTGCTTCCAGTTTATCGCCGACATGGGTTAAACCGGTCAGCAAAGTGGTGACCTTGCGGGTCTTGAGAAAGTCGATCAGGCGTGTCAACATCGATTTGGCTTCTGTGTCTGAACCAACCACAGTTAACGCCGATATCGGGTCCACCACCACGTGGGCGGGGTTGCATTCAAGAATGAGCTTGTGCATGGTGACCAAATGCATTTCCAGCCCATGCACGGAAGGGCGTGATGCATGAAAGCGCAGCAGCCCTTGCTCAACCCAGGGGGCAAGGTCTATCCCGATGGAGAGCATATTACGCATGATTTGCTGTGGTGATTCTTCAAAGGCAAAGTACAGACAGTTTTCGCCACGACCACAGGCCGCCTCAACGAATTTGGCCGCTACACTGCTTTTGCCCGAACCGGCAGTGCCAGATACCAGAATTGAACTGCCACGGAAATAACCTTCTCCGCTGAGCATGGTATCGAGGCGTGGAATCCCGCTGGAAATTCTTTCATCTGATACTGTATGATCAAGGCCAAGAGAGGTGATCGGCAATATCGAGATGCCTTGTTTGTCGATGAGGAAGGGGTATTCATTGGCACCGTGTTCACTGCCACGGTATTTGACTATGCGCAGGCGTCGGGTGGCGATTTGTTCTTCGACCCTGAGATCCAGCAGGATCACACAATCGGCGACATATTCTTCCAGGCCATAACGGGTCAGGGTACGCTCTCCGCGTTCACCGGTGACGATGGCCGTCACGCCTTTTTCTTTGAGCCACCTGAACAGACGGCGTAATTCTGCGCGCAGGATCGCTGTATTCGACAATCCGCCAAATAACACTTCTATGGTATCGAGTACTATCCTCTTCGCGCCAATTGCATCGATCGCCTGACCGAGTCGAATGAAAAGTCCATCCAGATTGTAGTCGCCAGCTTCTTCTATTTCACTGCGTTCAATGTAGATATACTCAATTGATAATAGCTTCCTGGTATCCAGATCCCTGAGGTCATAGCCTAGTGTATTGAAATTGCTGGTCAAGTCTTCATCGGTTTCTTCAAATGAAACAAAGACACCGGGTTCCCCATAATCGAGCGCTCCATGCAACAAGAATTCCATGCCCAGGATGGTTTTGCCACATCCGGCATTGCCACATATCAGACTGGGACGCCCTTTGGGCAATCCACCTTCGGTAATTTCATCAAGACCGCGTATACCAGTCAGCGATTTCGCCAATGACTGGGTGTTTGAGGTGTTCAATAGCACTCCCACTTTGATGTTACTCAATACTTGTGTATGTAACTATGGGAGATTTTGTCTTTGGAACATCATCGCGAAAAAGCGCTGCACGAATAGTGAGACTGGCTGAGATTAAAAAGATCGCAGTTCAATGTACCACGTATCGATGATGGTCAAGTGATTAATCTATGAGGTAGGTTTTCTGATTAGATAAACGCCGCTGAATGTGTCGTGACGGCAATGGAGTCACGCAGATTGGGAATAAGTTCCGGCAAGCAAATGAAGATAAAGATACAGACCGATGCGACCAGATTTACTCATCTTGCCATCTGCAGTGGCAGCAAGATGTAGATGGTCATTCATCCCTTACTTTGGCATGGTGCTCTATGTGCTGGCCCGCACAGACCTGATCCTCACCACCAGCCGCAGCTTTGCCGTGCAATGTGCCAAAGACTGATCGATAGAAGTCCTGCCCATCACCGTACCCAGAATGAAATTCTTCATGCTCTGGCATGAACGTGCACATGCAGTAGCGGAAGTGCAGTGGTTAAGAAGGATAGTGGCTGAGGCTTCGGCGAAGGTGATGGTGTAGGTGGGATCGTAGGTTGGGCTACGGTTTACCAGCCCAACACTCGGCGTTTAAATAACGTATACGTTTGTTGAGGCCCAGTGTTGGGCTGATGAGGCGTAGCCCAACCTACAGATCAATTTTGTATTGACACCCTACATCAGCCCGGAACCTTTCCTTCTACACCCTCGACATAAAACTTCACATCATGCAAAAACTTGTCGTCAGCGACGGCGTCCTTGCCCAGCACTTCCTTGCCGGTGTTGTCCTTGATCGGGCCTTTCCAGATTGGACCTGTGCCGTCGATGACGCCTTGGCGTTTGTCGGCGATGAGTTTTTTCACGTCATCAGACAGGCTGGCGTTGAAGTTTTTCAGGTCTATCATGTTTTCTTTCAGGCCCCACCAGGTGGTGTCTGATTTCCATTTACCATCCAGTGCTTCACCAACGCGTTTGGTGTAATACACCCCCCAGTCGATGACGGATGCCGCCAGGTGGGCCTTGGCGCCGAATTTGCTCATGTCGCTGTCCCAGCCAAAGGCGTACACGCCTTTTTCTTCGGCAGTTTGTACCACGGCGGCAGAGTCAGTATTTTGCATCAGCACATCCACACCCTGGCCAATGAGGGTGGTGGCGGCTTCACGTTCCTTGCCCGGATCAAACCATTTGTTAACCCAGACTACCTTGGTAGTGGCTTTGGGGTTCACCGAGCGGGCACCGAGAGTGAAGGAATTGATATTGCGCAGCACTTCAGGAATAGGGATGGACGCAACGACGCCCAGCTTGCCGGATTTGCTCATTTTGCCAGCGGCGATACCTGCGAGATAAGCACCTTCATAGGTACGCACATCATATTGCGCCATGTTGTCTGCAGTTTTGTAGCCGGTGGCGTGTTCGAATTTGACATCCGGAAAGTCTTTCGCCACTTTCAGCATGGCTTCCATGTAGCCGAAGGTGGTACCGAAGATCACCTTGTTACCCTGGGTGGCCAGGTCGCGGATCACACGTTCAGCATCGGCTGCGCTTTCTGGTACATTTTCAACAAAGGTGGTTTTGACCTTGTCACCATATTTTGCTTCGACCGCCTTGCGGCCGACATCATGTGCAAATGTCCAGCCTGCGTCCCCAACCGGGCCAACATAGATGAAGCCGACCTTCAAGGGTTCGGGGGCGGCAGGGACAGCTGCTACACTGGCTGGCGCAGCCGAAGCAGCGGAAGCAGGCTTGCTTTCTTCTTTCTGACCACAAGCGGCAAGACCCATAGTCCCAGCAATTCCAACAATCGCCAGGGACAGTCCGGCTGTCAGGGTTTTTCTGCGAGAAATTTTCATGGTGAGCTTCCTAGTATTGATGAAACGTGGATGACAAAGTTTCTTGAAACGAAAAATACAACAATCAATTTATCCCATAATACCGTCAGGCAGACCCCGGACGGAAAGGTTTCCCCAGCGATGCCGGCATGTTCAGGCGTATCCAGTCTGGATTGCGCGAAATCAGTATAAGCACCACGATGGTCGCCAGATACGGCAGCATGGACAGGATTTCTGAAGGAACAGCAATGCCTATCGCCTGAAAATGGAACTGCAATATCGTTACACTACCAAACAGTAAGGCACCGAGCAAGACGCGTGCCGGGCGCCAGGTGGCAAAAGTGGTCAGGGCCAGGGCTATCCAGCCACGCCCGGCTACCAGGCCTTCCACCCACATCGGTGTGTAGACCACAGACAGGTACGCCCCCGCTACGCCGCAACAGGCACCACTGAACAGCAGGGCTATATAACGGATTTTGCGCACCGGGTAGCCCAGGGCATGGGCAGATTCAGGCGATTCACCAACGGCGCGCAAGATCAGGCCCGCCCGGCTGCGATACAAAAACCAGGCAATCGCCACGCACAGTAGCAGGCTGAAATACACGATGCCATGCTGGTCGAACAAGGCCTTGCCCAGGAACGGGATATCAGACAGATATGGTATGCCATGTCCGCCAGCCGGCAGGGACTGGCCGACAAAAGACTGCCCGATAAAGGCCGACAGGCCGCCGCCAAAGATGGATAGTGCCAGCCCGGTAGCGACCTGGTTGGTCGCCAGCACCAGCGCCAGCCAGGCAAACAGGGTGGCCATCAGCATACCGGCGACGGCACCGGCGACAAAGCCCAGCCACGGCATATGGGTCTGGTGGGCAACGGCAAAGCCGACAATCGCGGCCACCAGCATCATGCCTTCGGCACCAAGATTGAGCACACCTGCACGTTCATTGATCAGCAGGCCCAGTGCAGCAATCAGCAAGGGCGTACCGGAATTGATGGAGGCGGCGATCAGCGCAGCAAAATTTTCCATGGTCGCTTATTTCTGCCAGCGAAGGCGGTAATTGATCAGGGTATCGCAGGCCAGCAGCAAAAACAGCAGCATGCCCTGGAACAGGCCGGTGATGGCAGACGGCAGACCGAGCCGTGATTGCGCCATCTCGCCCCCCAGATAAAACAGTGACAGCACCAGACCGCCAAATATGCTGCCTATGGGGTTAAGGCGGCCAATAAAAGCGACGATGATGGCAGCAAAGCCATAGCCGGGTGAAATCGAAGGCAAGACCTGGCCGATGGGGCCAGCCACTTCAAATGCGCCCGCCATACCGGCAAAGCCGCCAGAAATCAGTAGTGACAGCCACAAGGCTTTGCGGCTGGAAAAACCGGCATAGCGTGCCGCCAGCGGTGCCAGCCCACCCACGGTCAGGCGATAACCCGCAAAGCTGCGATACACAAAGATCGCCATCAGCCCGCTGGCAATCAGCATGACGATAAAGCCGACATGCAGGCGGCTGCCCTGGAACAGATGCGGTAATAAAAAATCGCTGGAAAATACCTTGGATTGTGGAAAATTCATGCCAGCCGGGTCTTTCAGCGGGCCATTCACGGCATACATCAACAGCAGTTGTGCAATATAAGTCAGCATCAGCGACACCAGGATTTCATTCGCATTGTAGCGGTCACGCAATAACGCGGTAATGCTGGCCCAGAGTGCACCACCGACCACGCCGGCGCAGGTAGCCAGTACCAGCACCGTGCCACCAGCCAGGCCAGTCGTACCAGGCATACCAGGCATACCAGATACGCCGGTATCAAAAAACAGGATGGTGCTGCCCGCTGCCAGGCCACCGGCTATCAACTGGCCTTCGGCACCGATGTTCCAGACATTCGCACGGTAACAGACTGACAGCCCCAGCGCGCACAGTACCAGCGGGGTGGTCTTCAGCAATAATTCGGCAATCGCGGCCTTGCTGCGTATCGGTTCGATCAAAAATACCTGCAAGCCAGTCAAAGGGTTTTTACCCAGGGCCATGAACAGCAGGGCACCAAAAAAGATGGTCAGCAACAGCGCCAGTACCGGCGAAAAATATGCCATGCTGCGCGAGCTGCCGGCGCGTAATTCCAGCTTAAGCATGCTCCCCTCCTTTGCGGCGGCGGGTCTTGCCCAGCGATACGGTTTCGGCAGTTTCTCCGTCTTTCCACAGGCCGCTCATCCACAAGCCTATTTTTTCGCGCGTGGCGGTGGCCGTGGCGATCGATGGCGACAAACGTCCCTTGGCAATCACGTGCATGCGGTTGCACAGTTCAAACAATTCATCCAGTTCTTCAGAAATCACCAGCACGGCACAGCCAGCCTGTTTCAACTGGCGAATTTCGGCATGGATCTGGGCTGCAGCACCCACATCCACCCCCCAGGTGGGCTGGGCGACGATGAAGACATCCGGCTGCCGCGTGATCTCGCGGCCGACGATAAATTTTTGCAGGTTGCCGCCAGACAGACTGCGCGCCAGTGCCGCCGGGCCAGATGCCTTGACACGAAAGCGGCTGATGATATTTGCCGCCGCCTGCATGGTATGGCGAAAGTCGATCATCCCATAGCGCACGAATTGTCCATGCTGATGTGACAGCAGCATATTGTTGGTGAGGCTCATTTCCGGTACGGCACCACGGCCCAGTCTTTCTTCTGGCACCAGGCTCTGGCCCAGGCTGCGGCGTGCTTCTGGCCCCAGGTTGCCGACCAGCTTGCCTTTCAGCCGTATCATTCTGGCGTTGGCACGACGGTCTTCGCCAGACAGGGCGGCCAGCAATTCCTGCTGGCCATTGCCGGATACACCAGCGATGCCGACGATTTCACCGCCAAATACTTCCATATCGATGTCATACAGTGCGGTCGCAAACGCATGCGCCTTGGGCAGACTCAGGCCACAGAGCAGCAGGCGTGAGTCACCTAGTATGCATTCGCCGGTCTCTGTCGATGGTGGCAAGTCTTCACCTATCATCATGCGCGACAGGCTGGCGGCAGTTTCCTGGGCCGGGTCACAATGCCCAGTCACTTTGCCGCCCCGCATGACAGTGGCTGAATGACAGAGTTCACGGATTTCATCCAGCTTGTGGCTGATATACAGGATGCTGCAACCTTCGGCTGCAATCTGGCGCAGGGTCACAAACAGCTTTTGCACGGCCTGCGGTGTCAGCACTGAAGTGGGCTCGTCCAGTATCAATAATTGCGGTTTGGTCAGCAGGGCCCGCACGATTTCCACCCGCTGTCTTTCACCGACTGACAGGGTATGCACATGGCGGTGCGGTTCCAGTTCCAGCCCATACTTGTCGCCAGTCTGGGCGATTTGTTCTGCCAGCGCTTGCATATTGACGTTCTTGTCCAGCCCAAGCGCAATGTTTTCGGCAACGGTCAGGGTATCGAACAAAGAAAAATGCTGGAACACCATGGCAATGCCCAGCTTGCGTGCATCTTGCGGTGTCGTGATCCTGATTTCTTCACCATTCCAGCGCAGTGTACCGGCATCAGGTTTTACGGCACCAAAGATGATCTTCATCAGTGTCGACTTGCCAGCGCCATTTTCACCCAGTACCGCATGGATTTCACCCGGTGCCACTTGCAGGTCAACCTGGTCGTTGGCAATGACCGCCGGATAGCGTTTGGAGATGCCTTTCAGTTGCAGTCGGGGCAAGCTTGGCGGAGCGGCAGAATTCACTTTATCCTTTCGTAACAAAGGTGGAGAGTCAAGAGTAGAGAGTAAGCAGGTCGCTCAACATCACGTGTACGGCATGCGCATCATTTGCATCATATTATAAGTGTGTCAACCGCCCAAACTCAAAATCTCTGCGTCATTTACATGGCAGGCGCCTTGTAATGATCTTGGGCAATTGGCAGTCATGTTGAAATTCGCAGCAGACTGCCCGCTCACGTTGTTTTCAAGCATCAATCATGCAGGTCTTACCCACTACATGCAGCAAGAATTCTGCCAGCTTGCCATCCTCCCGCCTTGAACACATGGTACATATAATATAAAACGCTGCCCCCGCTCTTTAGGGATGCAGAATTGCTGTTGGCCAGGGAAATTGATTTTTTTCTCGTCAGCACCGTCAAAGCGCAAGATCGTACAAGCGCAAATTTCCCGAAACGGGCATGATTCCATATCCATATTAAAAGGGATTCAAAAGGATGCCTCCTTTGCACGCTTCTTCCCGTTTGACCAAATTTACCGCCGGTGTGCGCGATACCGTGCCCATGCTGGTGGGCGCAGCCCCTTTCGGCATGATATTTGGCACCCTGGTTGCTACCGCACAATTGAGTGCCTGGCAGGGGCAACTCATGTCGCTGTCGGTATTTGCCGGTTCCAGCCAGTTCATTGCCGTTGGTCTGATTGCCGGGCATGCCAGCATGTTGGTGATCTGGCTGGCGACCCTGATCGTGAATCTGCGCCATATGCTGTATGCGGCTTCACTGATGCCCTACGTGCGTCATTTGCCGCGCCGCTGGCGCTGGGCCTTGGGATTTTTGCTGACGGATGAAACCTTTGCCGTGGTCGATCGCTATTATCGCGAGCATCATCATGCCAAAGACGGGCATTGGTATTTCCTGGGATCTGGCTTGTCCATGTACGCCAACTGGCAGTGCTGGACGCTGGTTGGCTTGTTGTTTGGTGCGATTTTCCCGAAATTACAGACTCTGGGGCTGGACTTTGCCATGGTGGCAACTTTCATTGCCATTGTGGTGCCGCAGTTATACCGGCGACCGCATTTGCTGGCAGCCGTCGTGGCTGGCAGCAGTGCCTATGCATTGCAGGGCTTGCCTTACAAACTGGGTTTGCTGGTTGCCGTGGTGGCTGGTGTGGGTACGGGCATGCTGTCGTCCAGATTCAGTACAAATAAGCAAAAAGAAGCGGAGACAGCATGAGCACCACATTAACCATACTGGGCATGGCTGTCATCACTTTCCTGGTCAAGGCCCTGATCTTCATGCTGGGTGACCGCGTGATGTTTTCTGCCAATGTGCGCAAGGCGCTGGACTTTGTGCCGGTGACGGTGCTGACAGCCATTATCGTCCCCATGATATTGTCGCCGCACGGACAAGAACTGGAATTGAGCTGGCGTAATCCGCAACTGGTGGCCGCCTCAGTGGCTGTCATGGTCTGCGCCGCAACACGCCATCAACTGGCTACCATCATCGTTGGTCTGCTGGTATTTTTCAGTTGGCAATTCATGCTTGGCTGATGAAAGTTTTGCATTCAAGCCCTTTGTTCACGGAGTGGCACGACTAACTATGTACCAACTGCGTAGTAAGATAGCTGTTTTTTGATGTCCGCACAGTTCAGACTATGACTTACGATTTCAGCAAGGTAAATGCAGCAATGCAAAAATATGTGGACAGGGAAATCCTGGCCGGCGTATCGACCGCCGTTCTGGTCGGGCGCGAACTGGTGCATCAGCATTGCACTGGCTGGGCAGACCGCGAAAGCCAGACGCCCATGCGCGAGGACCACCTGTTTCGCGTGTTTTCCAATACCAAGCTGATTACCTCGATGGCGGTTTTGCTCTTGATGGAAGAGGGCAAGCTGGAACTGGATCAGCCCGCTGAAGAATTCTTGCCGCAACTGGCACAGCGTCAGGTATTGAAACCCGGTGCCACCAGTCTGGATGACACCGAACCGTCACGCAGCAAGATCACCATCAGGCAATTGCTGAACCATACTTCCGGACTCAGCTATGGATTGCTGGATCACGGCACGCTGATGTACAAGACCTACAATGAAAAACGGGTATTGAATGCCTTCACCAGTCTGGCCGACATGATGGATGTGCTGGCCGAACTGCCCTTGAGCTTTCATCCGGGCACAGCCTGGGAATATTCGATCGCCACCGACGTGCTGGCGCGGCTGGTGGAAGTGGTCAGCGGCATGAGTTTTGATCGCTTCCTGCAATTGCGCATACTCAATCCCCTGGCCATGCATGACACCAGTTTTGTCGTACCCGAACACAAGCGTGATCGCCTGGCGTCTTATTATGCGGGTACTGATCCGCAAAATATCCTGCAACGCGGTTTGCGCAAGCTCGACAAATCACCGTATCCCGGTGCCTTTGTCACGCCGGTGGCGCGTTTGTCGGGTGGTGGTGGACTGGTTTCCAGCATCCATGACACGCTGGCCCTGATGCGCAGTTTCATGCCGGATGGCGATACTCTGCTGCAAGCCGCGACTATCAAGCTGATGATGCAGAACCAGTTGCCAGCAGGTACCGGGATAGCTTTTCCCGGCGTCGGTGCAGTGCCTGGCAAAGGATTTGGCCTGGGTGGTGCTGTAACCCTGCAGCCTTCATCAATCGACCCGCCAGCAGCAAGGGGTGAATTTGAATGGGGTGGCATCGCCGGTACGCATTGGTGGATATCACCACGTCACAATATTGCCGGTGTACTGATGACGCAAAGACTGATGAGCTTCTGGCACCCGTTTTCATTTGATTTCAAACGCCTGACGTATGAGGCGCTGGGACACACTTAAATCAGTACCGGACAGACCTTCATCAAGCGGACATGATTCTGCATTAAGCTGTGCGGCAAGGATAGTATTACTTCATGGGAGAGAAAATAATGAGCTTCAGTATGACGCAAAGACTGCGTGTGATTTCCAGCCTGACGCTTGTCAGCCTGCTGGCTGCGTGCGGCACTGTGCCTACGCAAAATGAACCGGCTGGCAAGTTGCAGGCAGCGTGGGTGGTATTGGGTGAAAATGGCCAGGCGATCGCCCGCGCCGTCACCACAAATACCGCATGCCCGACCCTGATGCAAGATGGTGTGGCCCAGCCCATGCAGATACGCGCGGCTGCTGCTACCCTGCCTGTGCGCAAGACCGCCAGCGACCCGGTAGACAGCAAGGCATCTGCTTTCCCGGTCCTGACTTGTGATGCAGTATTACCGGCGAGCACCAAAGCCGCCAGTATCGCGGGTCATGCTTTGCCTTTACCGAAAGCGGTAACGCAAAAAATTGTAGTGATCGGTGATACGGGTTGTCGTTTGAAATCGAAGGACAATTACTTCCAGTCTTGCAATGACAGTGAAAAATGGGCTTTCCGTGAAATGGTGGAAACCGCGGCCCGTTTCAAACCTGACCTGGTGGTACATGTGGGTGATTACCATTACCGCGAAAATGCCTGTCCCGAAGGTAATAAGGAATGTGCCGGCAGCCCCTGGGGTTATGGCTGGGATACCTGGCAGGCTGATTTCTTTTCCCCCGCCGCCGCTTTGCTGAAAACCGCACCCTGGATAGTCGTGCGCGGCAATCATGAATCCTGCACGCGGGCAGGCCAGGGCTGGTGGCGCCTGATGGACCCGCGTACTTTGCAGGCGGGTCGTGATTGCATCGCCGAGCAAGATGACCAGGGTGGCGATTACAGCGCCCCCTATGCCGTACCTTTGGGCCGGGTCGGCAGCGAGCAGGCACAATTCATCGTCTTTGATTCTGCCAAAGTGCCCAACAAGCCAATAGCAAAAACCGATGCTGCCTATCAGTTGTATATGGAGCAGTTCAAGGCAGTCAACAAACTGGCAGAAACCGCGGACTTCAATCTCTTCATTGATCATCATCCGGTACTGGGTTTTGCTGCCGAATCCAAAAAAGGAGGTGAGTTGAAAATCTACCCAGGCAATCTGGCCATGCAAGACATCATGCAAACGCTGAACAGCACACGCCTGTTTCCATCCAGGGTACAGGCTACCCTGGCGGGCCATGTGCACTTGTTTGAAGCACTCACCTTCAGTAGTGGTCAACCTGTGCAATTTGTGTCTGGCAATGGCGGTTCTTCACTCGATACCACTTTGCCAACGCCATTGGAAGCCACTGCCACGCCCTACACCGAGGCAAAGCTCGATCATTTCAGCAATTCCAATGACGTTGGTTTCATGACCATGGAACGGGAGCAGCAAAGCTGGAAAGTCCAGGCCTGGAACAAGCAGGGCAAGCTGATTACCGAATGTCGCATGCAGGGCAATAAAACCGAATGCAAGGCAATGAAATAATAGTCTTCTTTCTGCAAGAGAAAACGGAGCTTGATGCTCCGTTTTTTTGTTGTAGTGTCACAAAACGGTCATCTTCATTACACGGTCTTGTCATATCGCTTTCCTACACTTGCGGGCTTTCTACCCACCAAGTTCACTGGAAGGCAAATGATGAATCGCAAGCAACAACAGTTCTCCATGCAGGTCATGACAGCTCAGGTATTACTGGCACTCAGTTGCATGGCACAGCACAGCGCGCAGGCGCAGACCACCAATGCAACGCCGGAAACTGCATCGGAATCTTCTTCTGCACTGGATGCGGATGCGATCAAATCCAGGGTCGTGATTAGCGGCTCCGCCGTCGGTAACCGCGCGCCGGTACAGACATCATTGAAAGCCACCCAGCCACAGTCTGTCATTACTGCCACTTTCATAGAACAATCGGTTACTCCGCTGGCTGACTTTAACGCCGTGGCGCGTATCGCACCCAGCATAGGTTCTGGTGTTTCTGCAAATGGCCCTGGCCTGGCAGAGACCAAAGTCACGCTGCGCGGTTTTCAGGATGGTGAATACAATATGACGTATGACGGTATCCCATTTGGCGATACCAATAATCCTACCCACCATTCGACTTCTTATTTCCCGGCACGCATCATCGGTGGCATGGTGATAGAACGAGGCCCGGGCAATGCCAGCAATCTGGGGCAGGCAACATTTGGCGGTTCCATCAACCTGTTTTCCAAAGAACTGTCGCAGGATTTCAATTTCACACCGTATGCGACCTTTGGTTCGTGGAATACAAAAATGCTGGGCGTACAACTTGATAGCGGTATTTCTTCACATTTTGGTGATACCCGTTTCATGTTCAACGGCTCACGCCTGACTACCGATGGTTACCTGACTTACAGTGGCGTGACGGAAGATAATTACCAGTTCAAATTGCAGCGCAGCCTGGGCAAAGATACGGTGATCACCGTGTTTTCCACCTATAACAAAATCACCAGCTATACACCGGATAAAGGTGGTGTAACCTTGAACCAGGCTGCACAATTCGGAAAAAACTATGCGCTGAACAATGACCCGACCAGTCAGAATTATTTTGGCTATAACTTCAACAACAAGAGCACTGATTTCGACTACCTGCGCCTGCAGTCCAAACTGGCCGGCTGGAACCTCGACAATACGCTGTATACCTATTCCTATACCAACGACACTTACTCCGGCCAGGATGCCAGTGGCGCAACGGCGAACGGTACCAAGTCCGGCATCACCGGCAACAAGAATGTGCCTGGTTATAACAAGTTGAATGCCTATCGTGTCAATGGCGATATCTTCAAGGCGACCAATCAGCTGGATGCCGGTTTGCTGCGTGTCGGCGTCTGGCTGGAAAGCGCGAATACCAACCGCCATACCTATGACCTGGACTGGACGCTGGGCCTGCCCAATCCCAAAGAATCCACTGCCCCAAAGAATGTCTCGTATGACCAGCGTTCATCATGGAAGCAATATCAGCCTTTCGTGGAATTTGAATGGGCACCCATGGCTGACTGGACCATCACACCCGGCCTGAAATACATGCACTTCAAGCGCGCGCTGGATGCCACAGTCAACCAGACCACCCGCATTCCAACCACGGCAGAACAGACATATACCTCGACCTTGCCGTTCCTGACGGTAAATTACAGCATTAACAAGGAATGGTCTGCCTATGCACAGGTCGCCAAGGGTTTCCTGGTACCTGATCTGTCGATGTTCTATGTGAACAATCCAGGCCTGAGCACACCAAAACCGCAGACTTCCACCAATTACCAATTCGGTGCAGTCCATCAGTCACGCAACCTGACGCTGGATGCCGATGTCTACTACATCGATTTCGACAATAAAATTGCGTCCACCGGTACTGGTAATGATCTGGTGTATTACAACCAGGGCGGGGTGGTGTACAAGGGAATGGAAGCCGCCGTGACTTACTACGTCGGCAGCGGCTTTTCTTTGCATGCAAATGCTTCTCTGAACAGCGCCAAAGCCAAAGACACAGGCTTGCAAGTGGCCAAGGCACCGGACAGCACTTCTGCTTTCGGCGTGCTGTATAAAGCCCATGGCCTGTATGGCTCCCTGATCGCCAAAACCACGGGCACACAATATGCGAAAGATGGTGAGCCAGCCGCGTATAAAATCCCGTCTTATACCACTGCCGACCTGACGCTTGGTTATCGCTGGAAGACACCGGCTACGATGGTCAAAAATATCAAGTTGCAGATGGGCATCAACAATCTCTTCGACAAGCAGGATGTAACCTCGCTGTCTGCCAACAGCAAGGGTGTGGCCTTTGATCAATATACCTTCCAACCGGCGCGCAGCTGGAGTGCTTCAATAAGTGCTGATTTCTAAGAAAATCGCAGAAAATTGACACGGGCACGCTTCAAAAGCGTGCCTTTTTTTGAGAGCACAAAACCTTGCGTTCCGAGAGTGAAAGCGCTCATTCAGCTTCTTTATCCATCTGAATTTCGTCACGTTGAAGCAACGCAGAGACAGGTTTTACACCACATGCCAATGATGAGTTTGCCTTCTGCCTTGGCAATTTTTACAACGAGAATCCAGTTTCGTGTACCAATTCGCGTTAGAAAGTTGATTTTTGTATAAATATCAACTAAAACTAAGTAGTAGTCCATCCATCCCGCCTGATTTCCCTTTTATCGCATCGTGTCGTTCTTTTACCTGAGGACTCGCTATGAAATTGTTCTATAACCTGAGGATTTCAGCCAAACTGTTTGTGGGTTTTATTCTGCTGTTGATATTGACTGCCTTTCTGGGCAGTTTTTCCATCTTTCAATTGTCACGCGTCAACCAGACTGCACTGGAACTGGGCACCAACTGGATGCCCAGTGTAAATGCTGCCATGGGCATCAAGGAAAGAATGTCGCGCCTGCGTACCCAGGAAATGCAGATCGTGTTGTCGGCAGGTGATGCAGAGAATCTGAAAAAATATGAACAGCGCTGGCAAGACTATGTGGCCGAGTTGAAGAAATATGAGAAGGACTATGTCAAACTGATCAGTTCCACAGATGGGCAAAAAGAATTTGCAGAATATGGCAAGCTGTGGGATCTGTATGTCATCGAAGCCAAAAAACTGACTGAGCAGGCTAGTGCCGGCAATATGGAAGCGGCACGTACGACCTTGCGTGGTGAATCCTCCAGACTGAATGCCGAAATACTCAAGATGGCAGACAAGATGGTGCAGACTAATTCAAATGGCGGCATTGCTGCTTATCGTCTGGGGGAGGCTATCTATTCCAATTCCAGGACCTTGATACTGGGCTTGATTCTGGTGACAGTCGCGCTGGGTTTGCTGCTGGCTTACTGGATAGCCAGAGTGGTGGCCCGTCCCTTGCAGGAGGCGGTCAGGGTTGCCAGAACAGTGGCATCCGGTGATCTGACCAGTGATATCGAAGTCAAATCCAAGGATGAAACCGGTGAGTTATTGCAGGCGCTGAAAGAGATGAATGGCAACTTGCTGTCTGTCGTCAGCGAAGTGCGCACCGGTACTGACCTGATTGCGACAGCCTCGACAGAGATCGCTAGCGGTAATATGGATTTGTCTGCACGCACAGAAAGCCAGGCTGGTTCACTCGAAGAAACCGCGTCGTCGATGGAAGAACTGGCGTCGACCGTCAAACAAAACAGTGACAATGCGCGCCAGGCCCATCAACTATCCCACTCTGCCTCGGCGGTGGCACAAAAGGGGGGGGATGTGGTGTCGCAGGTGGTTGATACCATGGGTTTTATCCATGCTTCATCGAAAAAAATCGTCGATATCATTGCGGTCATCGACGGCATTGCCTTCCAGACCAATATCCTGGCCTTGAATGCGGCAGTGGAAGCTGCGCGGGCCGGCGAACAGGGCCGTGGTTTTGCCGTGGTGGCGTCAGAAGTACGCAATCTGGCCCAACGTTCTGCCAGTGCTGCCAAGGAAATCAAGGACCTGATCAATGATTCGGTAGAAAAAGTCGATCAGGGTACACGTCTGGTAGGCCTGGCCGGTTCCACCATGAAAGAAGTGGTGGAAAGCGTCAAACGCGTGAGCGACATCATCAGCGAGATTACGGCAGCCGGATCGGAGCAGAGTTCCGGCATAGACCAGATCAATACCGCCATCATACAGATGGACCAGGTCACCCAGCAAAATGCAGCGCTGGTGGAACAGGCTGCCGCAGCGGCAGCGGCCTTGCAGGAACAGGCGGCCAGCCTGAGTCAGGTCGTGAGTATTTTCAAGCTCAATCAATCCGGCGACCGACCCCGGCAAGCCGCTGACAGACTGGCTGTCCCGACGATGACGCGGGCCGCGCAGCCAGCGCTGAAACCGATAGTCAGAGTGGCCCGCCCAGCCATAGCGGCGAATACAACGGCTGTTTCACGGAAAGAAGCGGTGGTGAATGGTGGGCAATCTGACTGGGAAGAATTTTAGAAAGGTTTTAGAAAGCAGAAAGGCCATCCGCATAGTGCCTATGCGGATGGCCCGATTTTGCTGTCTTTACTGTTCAGGCTCTGGTCTGCCTGGCAGAAATCAGCTCAACTCTGTCTGTTTGACGATAATGCGTGATACCAGGCCGTATTCGCTGGCTTCAGCGGCGCTCATCCAGTAATCGCGGTCGATATCGGCCGTGACTTTTTCCAGTGTCTGGCCAGATTCTTTGGCGATCAGGGCGGCGATGCGTTCGCGTACCTTGACGATTTCACGTGCCTGGATGGCGATATCGGTTGCCTGACCACCGCAACCACCGCTAGGCTGATGAATCAGGAAGCGTGTATTTGGCAGGCAGACGCGGCGCTCTTTCGGCACCGACAGGAAAACATTGACTGCTGCACTGCCTACCCAGCCTGTACCCACCATATTGACCGGGGCATCGATGAACTTGACGATGTCATGGATGACATCGCCTGATTCCACGTGACCACCAGGGGAAGAGACCAGGATGGTGATCGGGTCTTTTGATTCTGCCGCCAGGGCGATCAGGCGCTTGCTGACTTCGGCTGCCAGTTTGTCGTTGATGGTGCCAAATACCAGCACGGTACGGGATTTAAAGGCCTTTTCTTCAAGAAAAGGGCTGCGTTGTATATCGTTATTGTCTTTGTCGTCGGCCATGGAAGTCTTAGTGAAGTCTTGGTTAATGTTGGATTTGAATGATTCAGTAATGATGATTCTGGTGGTTAATATGGTTACTTAGATGGCTACTTAGATGTCTACTTACATGGCTACCTAAGTCGCTTTTTTCAAGTGGGCTTCGGCCAGTCTGACCCAATAAGTTGCACCTATGGGTAACAAATCGTCGTTGAAATCATAGCTGGGGTTGTGCAGATTGCAAGGCCCCAGGCCATGACCCATGTCACGGTGATCACCATCGCCATTGCCGATGAAGGCATAGCAGCCCGGCTTGGCCTGCAGCATGAAGGCAAAATCTTCGGCGCCCATGGTGGGTTCTACCTGAGCGTCAACATGGTCGTTGCCTACCACGCTGCGCATGACTTCGGCTGCGAAAGCGGTTTCTTTGGCGTGGTTGATCAGTGGTGGGTAATTGCGCTTGAACTGGAAATCTACCTGGGCATCGAACGCCGCCGCCGTGTGTTCGGCGATGGTCTGCATGCGTTTTTCTATCAGATCGATCATCTCAGTACTGAATGCACGTACCGTACCTATCAGCGTGGCATCGTCAGGGATGACATTGGTGGCACTGCCAGAATGGATTTGCGTCACTGACAGCACGGCTGATTTCAGCGGACTGGCATTGCGGCTGACGACGGTTTGCCAGCTCTGGGCGATCTGTATTGCCACGATAATCGGGTCTATACCCTTGTGTGGCTGGGCTGCATGGGCACCCTTGCCCTTGACCACGACTTCGAATTCATTTGATGACGCCATCATGGGGCCGGCTGTGACACCAAAGGTGCCGACCGCTACGCCAGGCCAGTTGTGCATGCCAAACACCGCATCCATGGGATATTTGTCGAACAGGCCATCTTCTATCATGCGGCGGGCGCCACCACCGCCTTCTTCTGCGGGCTGGAAGATCAGGTAGACGGTGCCGTCAAAATCCTTGTATTGCGACAGATAATGGGCCGCGCCCAGCAACATGGCGGTATGGCCATCATGCCCGCAGGCATGCATTTTTCCCGCATGTTGGGAGGTATGGGCAAAGGTATTGATTTCCTGCATGGGCAGGGCATCCATGTCGGCCCGCAAGCCTATGGCACGTTCGCTGTTGCCATTCTTCAATATGCCCAGCACGCCGGTGCCGCCCAGACCACGTACCACAGGGATGCCCCAGGCTTGCAGTTTTTGCGCCACGACTTCGGAAGTCCGGTGTTCTTCATAGCACAGCTCGGGATGCGCATGAATATCACGTCGGATTTGCTGGATTTCAGCATGAAATTGCACTATGGGGTCGATCAGTTTCATAATTGTCTCCGTACCGCGTATCGTGTATTGCAGCCATGGGCAGGCGCGTGGCCATAAATACACATTATTCTTATCAGGATATCACCCTGTTGATGAAAAAGCTCAGCCAGGGCCCGATTCATGGGCCTGTTTGCATGTCTTTCTCCATATAGAGAAAGATACCAGATTCCATGCATGCTGGTAGTCGCAGACCGTATATCCATTCTACAAAAACGGGTTTGCCAGTTGAATTGCTGTGGTAGTAGCATGCTGGCTTGCAGGCAAGACAGCTGCCAGGCTTTGTCCGGCAGCACAGCGCTATGGCAAAGCCTGTAAAATTCCGCAAAACAGGCAAACCGCATCCGCCGGCTAGGAATTTCCGCAGGTAAAGAAAGCATATAGACCATCGATGATGAAGAACCCTCTCAAGCAGTGCTGTACCCATACGCGGATCGTGCATCCGGCGATGGCTGTGCCTTCCCTGCATATTGTCTGTGCGTTGCCTGTGCTTACCAGGCAGGCCTGACTGATGCTGGAGTTTATCTTGCGTCGCCTGCTGCAAAGCCTGGCTGTCTTGCTGGTGATGTCGCTGCTGGTGTTTGCCGGTGTGTATGCGATAGGCAATCCTGTCGATGTGCTGATCAGCCCGGATGCCGATCAGATCGAACGTGCGCGCATCATCGCCGCCTTTGGCCTGGATCAGAGCTTGCCGCAACAATACTGGTTGTTCTTGCGCAATGCCTTGTCCGGCGACATGGGTCTATCGTTCGCCCATGCCACGCCAGCATTGGGCTTGATACTGGAACGCATGCCGGCGACGCTGGAACTGGCAGTGTTTGCCATCCTGATTGCCATCGTGCTGGGCATACCCTTGGGACTGCTGGCGGGGCTACGGCCTGACAGTCTGGTCGGCAAAAGCATCATGGCCATCTCCATACTCGGGTTTTCTTTGCCTACCTTCTGGGTGGGCTTGATGATGATCATGGTATTTGCTGTACAACTGGGCTGGCTGCCTTCCAGCGGCCGTGGCGAAACTGTGTTGCTATTGGGTGTGCCGGTCAGTTTCCTGACTGTCGATGGCCTCAGGCATCTGCTCTTGCCAGCCCTGAACCTGGCCCTGTTCAATATCGCCATGGTGATACGCCTGACACGCTCAGGCGCGCAAGAAGCCTTGTTGCAAGACTACGTGCGCTTTGCCCGTGCCAAGGGCTTGCGCAATAGCCGCATCATAGGTGTGCATGTGTTGAAAAACATCTTGATACCGATAGTGACAGTGATCGCCCTGCAATTCGGTTCCATCATTGCCTTTGCAATTGTGACTGAATCGGTATTTGCCTGGCCTGGCATGGGCAAGCTGATCATTGATTCGATACGGGTACTGGACCGGCCAGTTATCGTCGCCTATCTGTTGCTGATCGTCAGCCTGTTCATCCTTATCAATCTGGTGGTGGATGTACTGTATTCCTTGCTGGACCCGCGTGTACGCCTGTCCGATAACCAGGCCTGAACCTCTATGCTATCGACCAGCCAGCCATCAACCCTCATTGTCGAAACGCCGTTGCGACGTTTCCTGCATGATTTTTTTGCCAGCCGCATCGCGGCCCTAGGCAGTCTGGTGTTATTGCTGCTGGTCTTGGTGGCCTTGTTTGCGCCGTTGATATCGCCACAAAATCCTTATGACCTGGCAGCGCTGGATGTCATGGATTCAAGGCTGGAACCAGGCAAATTGTCTGCCGATGGCCTGCACACTTTTTTGCTCGGCACCGATGAACAGGGGCGCGACATGCTGTCGGCGATTTTTTATGGGCTGCGGATTTCCCTCATCGTTGGTTTTTCCAGCACTGTGATTGCCCTCTTCATTGGCCTGGGCCTGGGTTTGCTGGCCGGTTATCGGGGTGGCCGCACTGAAGCACTGATCATGCGTATCGCCGATATACAGTTGTCCTTCCCGGCGATCCTGATTGCCCTGATCTTGCTGGCCCTGACCGGGCAGGGCGTGGGCAAGATCATCCTGGCGCTGGTACTGGTGCAGTGGGCTTATTATGCCCGCACGGCACGCAGTGCGGCGCTGGTGGAAAGACGCAAGGAATATATAGAAGCGGCAGTTGGCCTGGGCTTGTCGCCGGCACGCATCATCTGGCGTCATTTATTGCCCAACTGCCTGCCACCGCTGATCGTGATTGCTGCCTTGCAGGTGGCTTCGGCCATTTCGCTGGAAGCGACCCTGTCCTTCCTCGGGCTGGGTTTGCCGGTGACCGAACCTTCGCTGGGATTGTTGATTGCCAATGGCTTTCAATACCTGCTGTCGGGTAAATACTGGATCAGTTTTTTCCCTGGCCTGGCTTTGTTGCTGACGGTGGTGTCCATCAATCTGGTGGCCGATCATTTGCGTGACGTACTCAATCCGCGCTTGCAGACGCACTAGGTGGAACAGACATGACGATGGCGACACTGGAAGTGCAAAATCTGCAGACTGAATTCAAAAGCCGGGACAGTACTGTCCTGGCAGTAAACGATGTGTCATTCAGCGTGCAGCCCGGGCAGATCATGGGTCTGGTCGGTGAATCCGGTTCTGGCAAATCCATGACCGCGTATTCCATCATGGGCCTGGTTGATGCACCTGGTAAGGTCAGGGGTGGCCAGGTCTTGTTCAAGGGCCAGGATTTGCGTGGCCTGTCGGCAGAAGCCATGCGGCAAATTCGCGGTAACCGTATCGCCATGATTTTCCAGGACCCGATGATGACCCTGAACCCGGTCTTGCGTATCGATACCCAAATGATGGAAACCATCTCTGCCCATCAGCAGGTCAGCCGCGAAAGCGCCCGCGAGATGGCGCGTGCGGCCTTGGTGAAAGTCGGCATTGCTTCGCCGGATGAAAGACTGCTGGCTTATCCGCATCAGTTTTCCGGCGGCATGCGGCAAAGGGTGGCGATTGCGATTGCTCTGCTGAACCAGCCTGAACTGATTATTTGCGATGAACCTACCACCGCACTCGATGTCACCATACAGGGGCAGATATTGTATGAAATGCAGAAGCTGTGCAGAGAATCCGGGACCGCCCTGATCTGGATTACCCATGACTTATCGGTGGTGGCCGGGCTGGCGGATACCGTCAGCGTCATGTATGCCGGCAAGATCGTCGAAAGCGGCACGGTTAGCCAGGTGCTGGAGCAAGCCTTGCATCCCTATACCCACGGCCTGATTGCCTCATCACCGTCGCGTAATCAGCATGGCCAGACCCTGCACCAGATACCCGGGGCCACGCCTTCCTTGCTGAATCTGCCGTCCGGCTGTGCTTTTCGCAATCGTTGCGAACGTGCCAGTACCGCTTGTGAGCAGGTGCCGCCTTTGCAGCAGACGGATGGGCACAGCGTGCTGTGCTTCCATCCTATGCACAGCACGGACAGTCTGAGAGCAGGAGCCGCGCATGTCTGAAATGATTAAAACCATGCCAGTGGACGACACCCCCTTGCTGGAACTACGCGGCGTCAGCAAGCGTTTTGCCAAACCTGTAGCTCTGACAGCCAGGCTGACGCAATGGCTGGGGGCTGCGGCAGTACCCGATATCGTGCACGCCGTGGACAATATTGATTTGTCCCTGCGTGTTGGTGAAGTGCTGGGCCTGGTCGGTGAATCCGGTTGCGGCAAATCGACACTTGGGCGTATGGCCGTCGGTTTGCACGGCTTGTCTGATGGCACGCGCTGGTGGCGTGGAAATGACCTGGCATTGGCGGACAAGTCAGCCCAGCAAAAAATGAAGCTGGCCATGCAGATGATATTTCAAGACCCATATGCTTCGTTGAATCCGCGCATGCGCGTGCTGGACATCATCGGCGAGGCACCGGTAGTGCATGGTCTGATCAAGGCCAATGAACAGGCCGAGTATGTAGAACAAATCCTGCAAAAAGTGGGGCTGGACCCGGCTGTACTGCGGCGTTTCCCGCATCAGTTTTCTGGTGGTCAGCGTGCCCGTGTCGGCATTGCCCGGGCCTTGGCCGTGAAGCCGGAATTGCTGGTCTGCGACGAGGCCGTGGCCGCATTGGACGTATCGATACAGGCGCAAGTACTGAATCTGTTCATACGCCTGCGCGATGAGCTTGAGCTGACCTATCTGTTCATCAGCCATGACCTGGGTGTCGTCAGGCATGTGTCTGACCGGGTCGCCATCATGTACCTCGGGCGCATCGTGGAATCGGCAGCGACCGCCGAAATTTTCGGGCATGCCAATCATCCCTATACCCAGGCTTTACTGGCTTCCGCCCCGAAACTGGAAGTGCGCAAGATAGACTTTGTCGCCATCAAGGGCGAAATCCCTTCGCCCTTGCATCCTCCTGCCGGCTGCCATTTCCATCCCCGTTGCCCGCATGCCATGCCCCGGTGCGCTGTGGAAAAACCTGAGCTGAAACAGATCGCAGCACTGCATTTTTCTGCCTGCCATTTGAATACCTGAGCTGTCTTGTCTGGCTTGTAAGTACAACTGTCTGATATTTGCATCAGTGATGATGGGTATACAAAAAATAAAGCAGATTTATTTGCTGCACTGCGATAGAGTAGTACCTGTCTCCTCCAACACCTCCTAAGGTTTGGATTTAACCCGCAACCGCAAGGTCGCGGGTTTTTTTTGTCCTTTTACATTTGAAGAGCAAATTTAACAATACTGCCAGGGGATGGCATTTTTATACGAACACAATAAAAATCCCTGCCTCGTAGCTGCTACTCTTCAATATGTGATTTATGAATGATCGATATGCGAAAATTGATGTTGGTGAATTTGTTGCGCTGCGATATAGTTACACCTGTCTCCTCCAACACCTCCTAAGGTTTGGATTTAAGCCCGCAATCACTTGCGGGTTTTTTTTTGCCTTTTTCTCTGCTTTTTTCGTCTTTTCAGAGGCTGCGCTATCATCTGGCCAGCGGCGATATCTGTCTGCGCCAGCAAAGCACCGCACCACCACAGCATGCGCGTGAAAAAGCGCATCATTGCTAATCAATCTGGAATCCGTATGCGAAGACTGGCTGAACCACAAGACCTGGCTGCTGTTCATGCCATCTATATGCATGCAGATGTCATCCCTTACCTGGGTTATGACCCCATGCCCATGGAAGAATTTGCGGCCATGTTTGCTGGTCTGCTAGCCTGCGGCAGTTTTTATGTTTATACGGTGGATGGCGTAATCGCAGGTTTTTATAAAGTCAGCCGCTTTGCAGGACGTGCAGCGCATGTTGCGCAATTGGGTACGCTAGCCGTTGCGCCGTCATTCCAGGGACAGGGCGTCGCCCAGGCTATGCTGGCAGAGGCCATGTCAGCTATGAAAAATGAAGGCGTGCGCCGTCTGGAACTGATCGTCGAATCCGACAATCTGCGCGGGCTGGCTTTTTATCAAGGTCTGGGGTTTGAGACCGAAGGCAGACTTCGTCAATTCTACAAACGTAGTGATGACGCTGACTATATCGATGATTTCATTATGGCAAAATTCCTGTATTAAGCTTTTATTTGATGCAGCGCAAAGCGGATTTACAGGAAAACAGGGGTGGCCACACAGAATTTACTGTCTGTTACAAACTAACTGGTATTACTACTGAGCTGTGCTTCCAAAGGGATAATTTATTAGTGGTATGTATGTAGATAGAGATATTCGTTTTGTGTATACCTGATATATTAAGAATAAAGCATACAAATATGTTGCGGCGCATTAAAGTAGACCTGTCTCCTCCAACACCTCCTAAGGTTTGGATTTAAGCCCGCAAACTTTGCGGGCTATTTTTTTGCCTGTACCATTTGCATTATTTATTTAGTAATTTATTCGGCAATGTGTATATGCCGCTTGATATGCTTGAGATGGGCAACGATGGTAAAAGTCATGATCACCAGCAAAGACCATGAACTCCATTTCCCCAGGTGGACGGTAGACCAGGCACCCAATTGATTCGGGTAACGCCAGATACCGAAGAAAGTCCCCATGTTTTCCGCCAGCCAGATAAAGAAGCCTATCAGTACGAAAGACAGCAGCAGCGGCATGCTGCGGTCACGGTCCAGCGGGCGAAATACCACCGATGAACGTGCGTATAGCCCCAGCGCACAAGCTGCCAGATACCAGCGATAGTCTCCGATGTAGTGATGCGTGAAGAAGTTCAGATAGATCAGTACGCCTATCAGGGCCGCCATCCAGTAAGGTGGGTGGTGACGTATGCGCAAGTCAAACAAACGCCAGGCCTGGATGATGTAGCTGCCTACGCTGGCATACATGAAACCACTGAACAGCGGCACGCCCCATAGTTTGGTGTAGCCAAATTCCGGGTAGGCCCAGCTTTGTATCTGGCCCGACACCTTGAACACTTCCAGCGCAAAACCCACCAGGTGAAACAACGTCACAGCCTTGAGCTCATCCACGGTTTCCAGCTTACTCCAGACCATGCCTGCCTGTATCAGGATGGCAATCAGGAACAGCACATCGTAGCGCGGCACACCGAACAGACCAGCCTTGGGTACGATCAGTATGGAAGCGAAAAACAAGCCGACAAACAGACAGGAACGGACTTCCTTGATGCCGAAATACCAGAATTCCAGCAAAAACCGGGGAAACCCCTGAAGATTTTCTGGTCGTGGAGCTTGAATCAGGAATTGGTCTATGGATTGCAGGCGCATAGCCGGTATTTTAACAAGTGTCACAGGGTGTTGTGGCTTTAATGATAAAAGCGGCGTTCGCTGCTAAGAAATTGCGAATAGAACTTATACTAAAACAAGTATAAACATTGCCATAAAATTGCTGACAATCGTGTTTCGTAAATGCAAAAGACCAGGGCGTGTTGTTACAAGCTGTCGTAGCAGCTTAGTAGGATGGCACGTCACTTGCATTCGGTAGCGAAGCAAACCAGAACAAATACGGGTCAGGCAAGGCCGGCCCGGCATTTCCCGGAGAACACCAGCATGTCCACACCCAATGATTATCCACGTGACCTGATAGGCTATGGCCGTCATCTGCCCCATGCGCAATGGCCGCAACAGGCCAGGATAGCCGTGCAGTTTGTACTGAATTATGAAGAAGGTGGCGAGAACTGTGTTTTGCACGGTGATCGTGCATCCGAACAGTTTTTGTCCGAAATCGTTGGTGCAGCCGCGTATGAAGCGCGCCATATGTCGATGGAATCCATTTACGAATATGGCTCGCGGGCAGGGGTCTGGCGCATCTTGCGCGAATTTGAAAAGCGCCAGTTGCCCCTGACTGTCTTTGGTGTGGCGATGGCCTTGCAGCGTCATCCGGAATTGACCACTGCCTTTGGCGAACTCGGTCACGAAATCGCCTGTCACGGGCTGCGCTGGATACATTACCAGGGTATGGATGAAGCGACCGAGCGTGAACATATGCAGCAGGCAGTACAGATACTGCGTGAACTGACTGGCAAAGCCCCACTGGGTTGGTATACCGGGCGCGATTCGCCGAATACCCGCCGCCTGGTGGTCGAGCATGGTGGCTTTGCCTATGACGCCGATTACTATGGTGATGACCTGCCATTCTGGACCGAGGTGGCCACCGGCAGCGGGCAAAGCAAGCCGCATCTGGTGGTGCCGTATACGCTGGACAGCAATGACATGCGTTTTGCAACCCCGCAAGGCTTTAATACCGGCGACCATTTCTATGATTACCTGAAAGACAGTTTCGACGTGCTGTATGCCGAAGGTGATCCCGATGGCGACAATGCACCAAAGATGCTGTCGATAGGCATGCATTGCCGCTTATTGGGGCGGCCCGGGCGTTTTCGCGCCTTGCAACGTTTCCTGGATTACTTGCAGGCGCATGACAAGGTCTGGATCTGCCGCCGTATCGACATTGCCCAGCACTGGATGCAGGTGCACCCGTTTCAAACCGCAAGACCCTGAGCAATGAAAAGAGTGGGAACAAAGTTGGATCTGCAATCATGCTTCGATATGGATGGGACTATTTGACAGGACTTACGCAAAACCGCCCCGGCTGTGTTGCAGCCTTGCCGGGACAATTTTGCGTAAGTCCCATTTGATTAACTTGATTAACCTGATGAAGAGGAAGAAAGATGAAAATGCAAATGAAACACTTGGCGTTGGCTGTTGCATCTTGTCTGTTGGCCGGTAGCGCGCTGGCACAATCCAGTGTCACGGTGCAGGGCTTGGTCGATTTGTCCGTGGGCTCAGTCAAAATGAGTGGCGACAAAGCCAGCACGGCTGCCATCACACCTGGCGGCATGACGACATCATGGCTGGGCTTCAAGGGGGTAGAAGACCTGGGCGGCGGCTTGAAAGCGGAATTTGCGCTGACTTCCTTCCTGCGTGCGGATACCGGCGAGTCTGGCCGCTTTAGTGGCGACACCCTGTTTTCGCGTGATGCAAACATTGCTTTGTCCGGCAGCTTTGGCCGTGTTTCGCTAGGTCGTGATCTGGCCCCCAGCTTTTTACCGGTAGTGATTTTCAATCCCTATGGTGATTCCTTTGATGTGTCACCGCTGGTCTTGCACTGGTATGTACCTTCCGGTGGTTTTGCTGCGCGTAGCTGGGCTAATTCAGCCGCAGGTGATTCTGGCTGGAGCAATGAGGTGATTTACAGCACGCCCAATTTCGACGGCTTCAGTTCGAATATGCATTACCAGTTTGGCGAAAAAGCCGGTGATACCAGTATCCGCAATATCGGTTTGAATGCCCTGTACTTCAATGGCCCGTTTGCTTTGGGTGCCTTCTATCAAAAAGTGCAGGTATCCAATCCTACTGGCGGGTCTGCGATTGTCGATGCGACGGCTACCCCGGTGAACTTTGCTTCCATCAATAATCAGACTGCCTATTTTGTGGGTGGCAGTTACGACCTGACAGCGGCCAAGCTGTATGCAACTTATATATCCAGCAAGAATGACACTGCAGCCGGCAAACAAATGGATGACAAGATTTACACCCTGGGTGCCAAGATTCCGGCAGGCGGCGGTGATATCTTGCTGGCCTATGCCAACACCAGACGCAATGGCTCGCTGACCGCCAATACCGAGCTCAAGCGCGATACCCTGTCGGCCGGGTATGACTATAACTTGTCCAAGCGTACCGATATCTATGGCGTGCTGATGAGTGACAAGATCAGCACGGCGGATCGTGCCACCAGCGTGATTGCTGGCATACGTCATAGATTCTGATCGCCTTCAGTACGAAAGAAAAAACCGTCATCTGAAAAAATGGCGGTTTTTTTATTTGGCTGTCACAAATGGCTAGGCTGTTTCGTCTTATCATCATGATTACTCCGGGACGCAACCATGATGAACCGCCTGCAAAGCTTTACTGACCATAGACCACGCCTGTTCGGCATTGCCTACCGCATGCTGGCTTCGCGCGCCGAGGCGGAAGACCTGGTGCAAAACACCTACCTGCGCTGGCATGCACTCAGTGAGGATGAAGTGCTGCAAATCCGTGAACCCCAGGCCTGGCTGGTGACCGTCATCAGCCGTCTTTGCGTGGATAGACTGCGGGTGCTCAAGCGCGAGCGTGAAAACTATACCGGCCCCTGGTTGCCAGAACCCCTGATCGAAGTCGATAACCAGACCCCGGAACTGATGGCCGAATTCAGCAGCGATGTGTCGCTGGCTTTCTTGACCATGCTGGAGCGTTTGTCGGCAGAAGAACGGGCGGCATTTCTTTTGCACCAGGTCTTTGATGTTGATTATCCTGAGGTTGCCGGCATGCTCAACAAGACGGCAGCAGCCTGCCGCCAACTGGTGCATAGGGCAAAAGAGCGGGTACAGCAGGATAAGCCCCGCTTTCAGGTCAGCCGTGACCATCACCGCCAATTGCTGCAGCGGTTTTCCGTGGCCGCGCAAAGTGGTGATTTAAAGGCCCTGAATGCCTTGTTTGCCGATGATGCGCAATTGATAGGTGATGGCGGTGGCAAGGTGGCTTCGGTTAACCGTATCCTGCACGGGGCAAGTCGCATATCCCGTCTGTACCATGTGATTGCCCGAAACTTTGCACTACGCATGCAGTTTGTCGAAGTTAACATCAATGGCGAACCCGGCTTGCTGCGTTTTATTGATGGCAAACTTGATGGCACCGTCTCCATCGTCAGCGACGGTGAAAAAATTCTTGATATTTACACCGTGCGCAATCCGGATAAATTGCAGGCTTATCAGGGTATGCGCATACCGGCGAAAAATAATTAGGAAATTATTCAATCAGACTGTCACAAAATGATTTCTTCCAGCGTCTTATAGATGAAGAAAGCAATAAGGTCTTGAAGTATTAAATGAGGTATTAATTTAATGCTTGAAGACTCTGGCTTCTCTCATTTCTTAACTTCAACTGGACATTATCATGACAATCAATCTCAATTTTTCTGGCCTGGCACCGGCGGCCACGCAAGCCATGGCGGGTGTCAATGCTGCCCTCGACAGCAGCAGTCTTGGCAAGTCCCTCATCGACCTGGTTTTTTTACGGGTTTCACAAATCAATGGCTGCGCGTTTTGTGTCGACAAACATGCGCATGACCTGCTTGAGCATGGCGACAACTTTCAACGCCTGAACAGCCTGGTATGCTGGCGCGAAGCACCTTGCTTCAGTGAGCGTGAAAGGGCCGCATTGGCCTGGAGCGAAGCGCTCACCGGCATCGCCAGCAAGCATGTTGACGCAGATCTTCAGCAAGAACTGCCGAAACATTTCACAGAAAAGGAACAGGTTGACCTGGCCTTCGCTGTGGGTGTCATGAATGCATGGAACCGGGTGGCGATTGCTTCTGGAAAAAATTTTTCCATGCGTTGATACACCCTGGTCTTGGTGAGTGGTTTTGGTGACTGGTCTTGGTGAATTAGCCGCGGCTTTGATAAATGACTTTATCAAGGCCGGGTTCGCCATAGGCATCTGCATTGCTCATGAAGTCATCGAAAGGACCGACCTTGCTGATCGCCAGGCCCTGGCGAAAGACGATTTGCAAGCCGTGTTCAACTTCCCAGTCGCAATCGCATTCGATAGAAATATAGACGGTCTTGTCGCCATTCGGGCGTTGGCATACCAGCGCTTCATCACCGAACTGTATGTGTTGCCAGACATCGGCTGCGGTGGCGATGTGCACCACCTCCAGCTTTTCGGATTTGCGGTAAGCGGCCGTGTCCTGGTAATAGGCAAAGATGTCTGCTTCTGCCTTGCTCAGGACGGCTGGATCCAGCGCAATGAAGTGTGTGATGGCACTTTGATAGGCGGTTTTGGTCGCCTCGTCGGCATCGTCATAGCCTTCCAGCAAGAAGGTACAGGCTTGCTGATTCAGTGCCGGGACCACGACAGTCTGGCTGATATGCCAGCCATTTTCTTGATCTTTTTCCAGTGTTCCGAGGCCGGGAATATGCATGGTCTGTCTTCCAGTTTGCTGATGCCACTTGTTGATGGGTCGCCGGTTGCGGCCTGAAGCGCGCATGTTCCGGGAGGGGCCTGTATTGTCCCATACAATTGTCCCATACAAGTCTGGCAGCAGGAGCGCTGGCCAGGGGCTGACGCTAACTTTCCTTCAATTCAGCTGCTTGCTGCTGTACGCCAGTGGTGTCATACAACTGGATTTCATTCAACAGATCAAAGCAGCTGACTTCATCCGGGTTCAGGCCTACCCTGAGTTTTTTGTCACTACTGCCCAATTGCGCATGGTTGACCAGCAGGCGCATCTTGCTGATCAGGTCGGCGGTATGCAGCAAATGTCCGAGTGGACTCCATTCTATGGGCTTGCGCCCGCCTGCCTGCTGTTGCAAGGCGAGGATGACATGCTCCGGGAATTCCCAGCGCTGGGCGATGCGATAAGACAGGGTGGCAGCCACGGACGAGAAGATGGGCTGGAAACTGGCTGAATACTTGAACTTACCCTGTTCGCAAGTCTGGTCCAGCAGGCGGAAGGCGATGATCAGGCCGACGTTTTTCATCAACCCCGTCAAGAACGCATGGAAAGGATCGATATTGCGGGCCAGTGTGTGGCAGGCGACGGCACATTTTTCTGACTGGTTCCAGATATGGGGTGCAGCACGGCGGGTAAATTGTCCGGCGTTCAGGTTGATGATAGGGCGGAAGGCAACTTTGGCAATCACCAGCCGCAAGCCTTCTTCACCCAGGATCATCACGGCTTTTCCCAGGCTGTTGATACGGTCGGCCGGATTGTACAGGGCGCTGTTGACCGTATTGATGACTTCACCGACCAGCACTACGTCCTTGACGATCTGACGTGACAATTCACCGGCAGAGATGGTCTTGTTGCGCAGGCTGTTCAGCAATTGCGGGACGACGCTGGGCACACGTGGCACGATGACGGCATCGTTAAGATCAGATGCCAGCAATTTATACAGGGCCTGCAGGATGGTCTGTTCAGTATCCACGTTGCCGCCTTCACCCGGATAGCCCATGATCCAGTCAAAATAAAGACTGTCGATAGGCAACGCCGGTTTCCAGGCAATGAGTTTTTCTGCATTGACGGCGCTGGCGATTACCGGTGACGCTGGCGTGTTACTGGTATCGGTTCCGGCACTAACTGGTGCTGCCACAGGTATCGTTGCTGGCGTGGTCGCCTTGACCAGCGCCGCTGCGGCGCTCATTGCCGGTTCTGAAGCGGTGGCAGGCAGACTGGCAGGGCGGGCGCTTGCCGGTAGCTGATCACCACCGCCACCACCGCCACCACCAAATAGACGGCTAAAGAATTTGCTCAGGGTATTCGACACGGTGTCCCTTTCACTTCAACTAATCGACCGCGCAGGCCAGAGCTTTCAGTGTGTATATTTGCCTGATGCGTGTCAATCCCAAGCCAGCCTTGCAAGCGGTTTCAGGCCGGCTTTTAACTTAAGTTGTCATTCTTCAACATTGAGTTGGGCGTTCAGCCTGGCAATTTCTGCCATGATTTCTACCGGGAATTCTTCCCGCGCCCATTCGCGGTATGCCCCGGCTGCGTAGGCCAGCCCATTTTTATAGTACATATAGGCATTCAGGCGATTACGCACATAATTGTTTTGGGTGCGTACGACTTTGCCTGGCGTACCCATGACGATGGAATTGTCGGGAATCACCGTGCCTTCCTTCAGGAAACTGTGGCCGGCAATAATGCAGTTTTTCCCGATCACGCAGCCATCCATGATGGTGGAATTGATGCCTATCAGGCAGTTGTCCCCTATGGTGCAGCCATGGATGGTGCAATGATGGGTGATCGAGCAATGGCTGCCTATGATGGTCGGGGTCTGGTCACCGATATGCAGCATGACAAAATCCTGGATATTGGTGTAGGGGCCGATGATGATTTCCTTGTGCTCGGCCCTGGCGACCACATTGATCCAGATAGAGGCATGTTGCCCCACGCTGATCTTGCCATACAGGTGTGCCGTGTCATGCACATACACGGGTTGATCGAGTGTGACATCGGGACCAATGAAAGCCATATTTACCTTTGAGTATGTCTCTGAATATGCCTACGAATATGTCTTTGAGTATGCATCTGAACATGCAGCAAAATAACAGCATACTGCTTTATGGATGGATATGGTGAAAGTTGCCCACTGCGATCATCCAGCATACCAGCATGCCCGCCAAATACAGCATGGCACGCCAGGGTTGCAAACCACGCAGGTAGACGATGGTATGCAGGTAGCGTATCAGTACGTAGCTACCAAACAGCCAGTTGGCGCTGTGTGCGTCGCCACCCAGCAAGACATGGCTGAGTGCCAGCGCCAGAAACAGCGGCAGGTTTTCGACATCATTGCGCCAGACACGGGCGCAGCGCTGCACCAGTTCAGCTTCGGCATCCGCCGGTCGCAGGCTAAACATGCCGGCGTCTTCCGGCAACAGGTAGCGGCGGCTGCGTATGCGGCTGATGATCTGTATGGCACTTAACAGGCTGGCTTTCAAAAACAGGGCCAGCATGGCCAGCACAAAGCTGGACAGGGCAGGGAAGGCCATCATTTGGCCACCTCCGCTTGCGTTGTAGCCCGTGCATCCCTGACAGCGAGGAATTGTTCGATGTGCCGGGTGGACGGGCGCAAGCCACTCATGGACCAGTTTTCTGCCTCAGTCTCCTGGATATTGATCCAGATGGATTTCCTGAATTCAGGGTCACCCGCCCCCTCGATGTCCACCATGACATCGGCAATTCTTTCCAGTAATAACTGTTTTTGACCGGGGGTTAACATTCCTTTGATGGTATGTATTTGCACGTAGGGCATGGCGGATTCCTGTAGAGATGGTTGTGGCTGCGGCTGAAGCTGAATCACAGTCCACAGCGGTTGGTAAGAACCTGGATTGTGGCGGCCATTGAAAAGTTGTACCATTGGCTGAATCGACAAAAAAAGGTGTGAATTGGCCATATGGCGATCGCAGACCCTGTTATTCGTATCGGCGTGCTGGTGTATCCCGGCTGTTTGCGCAGCGGTGCCGTGATGCCGCTGGATGTATTCTCGATTGTCAATACTCTGGCCGGCATACGCCCGGCTGGTGCCAGGCCAGTACAGTTCGAGGCCTTCTGGGTCAGCGCCCGCGGCGACATCTTGCAGGAAGTCGGCGGCCTGCATTTCCAGGCGCGTGACATCACAACGCAGAAGCTGGATGCGCTGATGGTGCCTGGCATTGACCACCGGGATAGTAGCCAGCTCGATGCCTTGATGGCCGCACTGGGGCCGGAACAGGCTTTACTGCATGATTACCTGCAAGGTGACAGCCTGCTGATTTCCAGTTGTTCCAGCACCAGCCTGCTAGCCAGGACCGGCAAGCTCGATGGCCGGCGTGCTACCACCAGTTGGTGGCTGAGTGCCTATTTCCGCAAGCATTTCCCAAAGGTTTTGCTGGAGGCAGAAGAACTCATCGTTCAGGATGGCAAGCTGGTTTCTTCGGGCGGGGTGACTTCGTATATCGATTTGTCGTTGTGGCTGGTGGCCCATTTCGGTGGTGAAGAATTACGTCAGTTGACGGCCAAGATTCTGGTAGTCGATGCCAACCGGAATAGCCAGGCACCGTATATTGCCAAGGCCATGATGCAGGACCAGGGCCATGCAGTGATAGAGCGCGCACGTCGCTGGCTGAACCAGCGCCTGGACCAGCGCTGGAGCATGGCAGAACTGGCCAGCTATTGCCATGTCAGCCAGCGCACCTTGCTCAGACGCTTCCAGGATGCCACCAATCTCAGCCCCATCCACTATGTGCAGCAATTACGGGTTGAACGTGGCAAGGCGCTGCTGGAAACCACGCGCCTGTCGCTGGAAGATATCACTGCACGTTGCGGGTATGAAGATGTCTCCAGTTTCAGTAAAATCTTCAAGCAGTGGGCGCAGGTGACACCGAAGGATTACCGGCGCAGATTTGGCCTGCGTTTTTAAACATCCGGGATGGGACAATCGCAATGGATAGCGCAATGGATAACAGACACATAGTCATCGTGGGCGGTGGCGTCATTGGCAGTGCGATTGCCTATTTTCTGGCAGCGCATGCGCGCTTTCAGGGTCGGGTGAGCGTGCTGGAACGCGACCCCACTTATACCCATGCGTCTTCAGCCCTGTCGGCCAGTTCCATACGCCAGCAATTCAGTACCCCGCTGAATATACAGATGTCGCAGTTCGGCATCGCCTTCTTGCGTGAACTGCATCAGCATCTGGCGGTGGATGGCGAGGTACCGCAACTGGGTTTGACCGAACACGGTTACCTGTACCTGGCAACGGCGGCCGGTGCCGTCACCCTGCGGGAAAATCATCAGGTGCAAAAGGCGCAGCAGGTGGATGTTGCCTTGCTTGGGCAAGATGCATTGCAACGCCGATTTCCATGGTTGAATGTAGATGATCTGGCGCTCGGATCCTTAGGTTTGAGTGGTGAAGGCTGGTTCGACGGCTATGCCTTGCTGATGGCGTTTCGGCGCAAGGCGCGCAGCCTGGGTGTCAATTATGTGCAGGCGGATGCACAAGGGATTGAACACAGTCAGGGCAAAGTGCAGGGCGTGCGTTTGCGCGATGGTCGCGTCATCTCTTGTGATGTGGCAGTGAATGCGGCTGGCGCCTGGGCGCGCCCCTTGCTGGCCGATACAGGTTTCGATTTGCCGGTGGTTGCTCGCAGGCGCACGGTATTTGTGGTGTCCAGCCCGGCACAGACACCCGCCTGCCCGCTCATCATTGATCCATCCGGTTTGTGGTTACGTCCCGAAGGTCAGTACTGGATATGCGGCTTGCCGCCGGCAGATGATCCCGACGATGCGCCGCTGGAAGCGGATTACGAACAGTTCGATACAGTCTGGCAAATCATGGCAAGCCGTGTTCCTGCTTTTGAAGCCCTGCGCATGCAAAGAGCCTGGGCTGGTTACTATGAATACAATGTGTTTGACCAGAATGCAGTCATCGGCGCGCATCCGCAGTTATCGAATTTGATACTGGCAAATGGCTTCAGTGGCCATGGCATGCAACACGCACCCGCAGTCGGGCGCGGTATTGCAGAACTGTTGACGGATGGTGCATATAGCAGTCTGGATTTGTCAGCTTTGTCAGCGCAACGTTTACTGGATGGCAGGCCGCTGCTGGAAAAGAATGTGATTTGAATTAATGCGTGCTAGCAGCATACGCATCGAGCTCATCCAGCCATACCTGTTTTTGTTCAGGCGTGACAAACGAGGCTTCAAACGCATTGCGCGCCAGTTGCAGCAATTCTTCCTGGCTGAGTTGCAGGGCATCGGCGGTGGCAATGTAATTCGCATTCATGTAGCCGCCGAAATAAGCGGGGTCGTCTGAATTGATGGTCACGCACAAGCCAGCCCGCAACATGCGCGCCAGATTGTGATCACGCATATCCTTGACCACGCACAGTTTCAGATTCGATAGCGGGCAGACGGTCAGTGGCATGCGGCTTTGCTGCAGTTTCGCCATCAGGGCCGGGTCTTCTTCGGCACGTACACCATGGTCTATGCGTTCGACCTGCAACACATCCAGGGCACTATGGATATAAGCCGGTGGACCTTCTTCACCCGCATGCGCGACCAGGCGAAAACCCATGGCCTGGGCAATGGCAAACACATGGGCAAATTTTTCTGGTGGATTGCCGACTTCGGCAGAATCCAGTCCCACGCCTGCCCACAGGTCGGCATATTGGTCACGCAAGGGCAGTGCTGCTTCCAGTGTGGTGATGGCATCTTCTTCACTCAGATGACGCAGGAAGCACAATATCATTGCACCAGAAAAACCATGGCTGCTTCGTGCTTCACGCAAGGCGCGGGCGATGCCGGCAAACACGGTGGCGATGGGGATGCCGCGTGCCGTATGGGTTTGCGGGTCAAAAAACAATTCCACATGGCGTACATTGTCGGCCAGCGCACGCTGGATATAGGCGTGGGTCAGGTCAAAGAAATCCTGTTCGGTCTGCAATACGGCTGCACCGGCATAATACAGGTTCAGGAAAGACTGCAAGTCTTCAAAGTCGTAGGCAGCGCGTACTTCATCCACCGTCGCATACGGCAGTTGCACGCCATTCTTTTGTGCCAGGGCGAACATCAGTTCCGGTTCCAGTGAACCTTCTATATGCAGATGCAATTCGGCTTTCGGCAGGCCGCGGATAAAGTCATGGTGCGTAGTACTCATAAGTCAGACCTGGATCAAGAATAAAAATAGTGGGACGCCAAGCGCTCAGTGTAATGCAAACGCCGTTTCGTATCAGCGGAGGATGCATCAATCATGCCAACCACGTATTGATGAAATATGGATGAAATGCGTTCTAAAATAACATTCTGGCAGCGATGCGGATATCAGGTGCACATGATGTCCTGTATCGCTGGCGGCATATCGTCAGTGGTTTTGCTTAACGTTTGTTCGATCACGGCAAGCAATGATGGATGTGGGAAAGAAGGTAAGCATGCTGCCATGACAGCGGTGTCATGGCAGACTGGTGTTAGTGTAGTTAGTGCAGCAGGACGCTCTGGCCCATATAGCCATCATATTGGCCAAGAAAATCGTCGATTTCTTCTATGCTGGGTTCGGATGCGATGAGGTCGGTGACGTCCTTGCGGAAATTGATCGCCAGTGGACCACCGATAAACCATTCGCGGCGTACCGACTTGTCAGTGATTTCATAACCGCCGAAGCGCAGGGCTTCGTGATCAGTGTCAGCGACATATTCGATGACGCTGTATTGTTCGCTGTTATAAATAAGATTCATTTTGTGCATCCTTTCTGGCTGGAGGAGATTTTCCTCTGGTTACCGTACATAGAGCAGACATGGTGCTGACGACAGCGAATTTCAAGAATAGTACCTGATGAAGCTACTGCAAACGCAATTTTGTGCCAGTGATGCTCACCGTAGCTTCGTACGTTTGCGCTTCTTAACTCAAACCAGCGCCGTTTGCTACGCTTTCTCGGGTACTCTTCTTTTAATGTGTTACTGGCTTACATGAAGTATTACGGCACGGCAACCCCTCAACTTTAGTGCGCGTAACATTGGTTCACAAGCGAGGCTGGCTGGCGATCTCCAGCCAGTTTGCATAACCCGGCTCTTGCAGGGTCAGGCTTAACTGGTCCAGATGGGCATCGCTGGCGACGCCCAGAAAGATGTGGGCAGGTTTTTGACGCAGGACGCGATTCAGGGTGACGCGCAGGCTGAGATTGCCTATGCAACAAAAACAGCCGGGGGCAATGCGAGTGACGTGCAGATTGTTGGTGGCGAGCAGGATATCTTGCCCGGCGGGCAAGCCTTCGAGGATGACGGCATTGCTCAGTGTGGCAGGTAAACGGGAAAGGGAGGCGGCAATCGCCGTCTCCCTTTGCGTATAACTACCACCGTGTACCAGATGTAATTGCGCTTTCGCGGTGTTCAAACTTACTCACCACGTTTGGCGTATTTCATCGATTCCACACCCAGTTGCTTAAGCTTGCGATACAGATGGGTACGTTCCAGACCTGTTTTTTCAGCAACACGTGTCATGCTGCCACCTTCGCGGTTCAGGTGGTATTCAAAATAGATGCGTTCAAAGGCGTCGCGCGCTTCGCGCAGCGGCAAGTCAAAGGACAGGCTGGCAAACTGGTTATTCGGCGTTGCCGCTACCGGTTGCGCTGCCGAAAAATGACGTGCTTCATACGCCGGAGTGGCATTGCCAAAGCTGCCAGACATGGTCGGTGCTGCTGTGTTGTCATTGCTGATCACACGCAGGGCCGGTGTGGCCGGTTTTGGTGCTTCTGAACTGCGGGTCAGGCCTTGTTGTACGGCTTTCAGCAGTTTTTGCAGGGCAATAGGTTTCTCCAGGAAATTCAGGGCACCGATACGAGTTGCTTCCACTGCGGTATCGATGGTGGCATGGCCAGACATCATGATGACTGGCATGGTCAGCAATCCGTCGCGCTGCCATTCTTTCAGCAGTGTCACGCCGTCGGTATCCGGCATCCAGATATCGAGCAAGACCAGGTCTGGTCGCGCTTCCTGTCGCGCCTGTCGCGCCTGCTGTGCATTTTCAGCAAGTTGGACCACGTGGCCTTCATCCCCGAGAATTTCAGACAACAATTCCCGGATCCCCATTTCATCATCTACGACCAATATGTTTGCCATAAATCTACCCTATTACTGCCTCTATGTTTTCTTGGGTGCTTCTTGCCGTTCATTTCCTGCATTGTCTGCCACCATCCCGTTTCCGGAAATTGCCGCCTACTGTCTGCCGGATAAAAATTTCAAAATGACCCGACTGCTTTTTGTCCGTATTCCTCTTTTGGGAACATCAGAAGGATGGTTCGCTCAAATACCACTTTCTTACACTGTATTTGAATCCGGTGCTAACTTTAACAGCAAAATCGCTACTTTTGCACCGTTTGTATCGCTGCGATTTTGAATATCAATTCTACCGCCGTGTTCATCGATGATTTTCTTCACCATTGGCAGCCCCAGACCGGTGCCTCGCGGCTTGGAAGTGGCATAGGGTTCAAACGCGCGACCGAGAATTTTGCTCGAAAATCCCGGGCCGTTATCGATAATTGACAGCCGTACTGCAGAATGAGTAATCTGGTCAGTCCCGGTGTAACGCACCACATCGGTGATGACGTCAATGCGTGGCATAAAATCCGGATTGGTGTTGTCGGCAACCGCGTCCTGGGCATTTTGTAAAAGATTGTGAATTACCTGTCGAAGCTGGGTTGCGTCGCCCATTATCTGCGGCAAATCGGGCGCCAGCGTCAAACGTATTGCGTCCCTGTCGTCGCCGGCGATATATAAATGCAGCACTTCGTCGATAAGACCAGCCAGGTTCAAAGGCATCAAAACCGCTGGCGGCGTGCGCGCATAATCGCGGAAATCATCCACCATGCGTTTCATGGAAGTGACCTGATTGACAATCGTTGTTGTGCTCTTGTTCAGTATCAGGACATCACTCTCGCTGAGCTTGTCCTGCAGTTTCATTTGCAGACGTTCGGCCGACAATTGTATCGGCGTCAGCGGATTCTTGATTTCATGCGCCAGACGACGTGCTACCTCACCCCAGGCGATAGAGCGCTGGGCAGAAATGATATTGCTGATGTCATCAAATACCACCACGTAGCCACTGCCGGACACAACCGGCAAGTGTGAGCCACGTGCCAGCAAGGTAATGCTTTGCTCTTCTTCGGCGGCGACGTTGTCCCCTGTCGTGGCTACTTTTTTACCCTTGTTGGGGCGGGGTACTTCTATCTGTTGCTGCCAGTGTTGTTCGCGTTCGTTTTCACCTCCGGCAGCCGATTGTGCATGCTGTTCGGAAAACGCCTTGGAAATGGCGAAGGCAAATGCCTGCATGCCTTCGATAGTGGCCAGCGGTTTATTGATTTCGCTTTCCAGCTTGCGTTGCAGTATGCGTTCCACCGATTCATTACAGGTCACCAGGTTGCCGCTCTGGTCCAGCACCATCACTCCGGCCGACATATTCGCCAGTACCGATTCCAGGTAAGCCTTGGCATTTTCCAGTTCACTGCGGTTTTTTTCCACCGCTGCGCGGGCATCAAACAACTGCCTGGTCATGGTGTTGAAGGACTTGGTCAGGCTGCCCAGTTCATCCGCACTGGTGACGATCGGGCGTGGCGAGAAATCACCCTCAGTCACCGCCTTGGTACCTTCCGCCAGCAAGAGCAGGGGGCGGGCCACCTCACCGGAAATCAGGAAGGCGCTGGTAATGGCGGCCACAATCGCCAGCAACAAGGTCAGCGTCAGGGTGATGATGTACATCTTTTTCAGGTTCACCCGACCGATGGAGCGCACCTGGTATTCGCGTGAGGCACTGCTCAGTGCTTCGGCATGCATGGCCAGATTGGCGGGCACAGGTTGTATCAGTTGCAGGTACAGCGCTTGATTTTGCAGGGAAATCCAGTTGTTGCCGCGTATCGGCACGACCACCCGCGAGCGCAGTATCCTGGCTGGTTCTGCCGCCAGCGTCGGGTGGCTGGCACCGCGATTGGCATTCGCAGCAGTGGCGGTTTCCGAATCGGCCGGGGCGATTTTTTCATCCCTGGCGGCGTAATAGCGTGACAACTTAACCTGGCGCAGCATTTCTGCGGTGGGTAATTCTGGTAACAGGCTGCCCACATTTTCATTGGCAGTGGCGATCAGCCGGCCTTTGCCGTTGACGATGGTGGCTTCCTGTATCTGCATTCTTTCACGCAGACGCGACAGGTGGATGGACATCGAGCTTTCGGTCGGGTCGGAAAGTTCCGACGCCATGTCACGCGCCTTGGTTTGCAAATCGGCCAGCAGGAAATCCAGTGCCGTCAGGCCCAGGTTCTTGCCGGAATCCAGTGCCGACTCGACCTTGACGTCAAACCAGGATTCGATAGACAGCGACACAAAGCGTACCGACACCACATAAATGACGGTACCCGGCAAAATGCCGACCAGGGCAAACAAGACCACCAGCCGGGTCATCAGGCGCGAGCCGAATTCGCGCGCGCGAAAGCGCCGGAACAAACGCCAGACCAGGGTCAGAACCAGGATCAGCAGTGCCAGGGCAACGATGGCATTGGCGTCCAGCAGCCATTCATAATAGCGTTCGAAGCGCGAGGAATTTTCTGAAACGGTGGTCAGAAAGAATAGCAGTATGCTCATCAGAGCACCGCCGATAATCAGGGCATACCGCAAAAATCGTGTCACTTGTCGTCTGCCTTGAAGGAAAAACGCTTCCACTCCGTCTTTTGACTCCAGTTACTGTCACTGAAGGACGGAATCTGGAAGTGGATTGGTATCTTGGACAGGCCCATGCGTAACTGTAAAGCCACGTTATACGTGGCACCATTGGTCAGCAGCGATTTTTCAGCGATCAGCCAGCGACTGGGCCTGACTACCAGGTTCAGCGCAGCATCGAGTGAAGGAAAGGTCTGTTGCAGGCCATTATTGACGATGGCGGTGTATTGCTGCGTCCATTCATTGAAGGCGATCTTGACCGTGTTTTCACTGCGCACGACTTTTTCATCAACCCAATACCAGCGCGAGCGCGTCAATTCGACCTCGGTCGTGAAGGATACCGGAATGCCTTCCTTGATGGCTTTCCGCAGGCCGTCACTCAGTTCTATGGAAAACACGGCTGCCAGCCGGTAGCCTTCCTCGCCGGATTCTATCTTGGCTGATTTGACTTCCACATCCGCCGCATGGCCCAGCGATGGGCCCGCCAATGCCAGCAAGGCTAACAGAAACGTCAGCAGCAATTGGCGCAGCAGGGAGGTTGAGCGTCGGATCATGCAATCAATACGAAATCAAAAGTCTGCTAATGATAGCTTGAACTTGTTGGCATTCGTTAATTTTGCGGTGGTTTTTGAAACAATGCATAGAACAAACCATCATGTTCGTTGTTGCCAGCGGACGCTGTTGGTAGTGTCGGCAACATTTGGCCCGGCGCATCCAGCCTTATGGCACCGTGCCGGGTGACAAAGGCGGTAGCCTGGGCTTCTGATTCCAGTGGCCAGATCGAGCAGGTCACCATCAGCATCTTGCCGCCCGGCTTCAGCATGTGCCACAGATTGTCCAGGATGCGGGCAGACAGGGCGGCCAGTTGGGCAGCATCCGTCTTGCGGCGCAGCCAGCGGCTGTCCGGATGGCGTCGTACCACGCCAGAGGCGGTGCAGGGCACATCGGCCAGGATGCGGTCATACGGCTTGTTATTCCACCAGCCAGTGCGGCTGGCATCACCATCCTTGACGGTGGCGAACAGTTTTAGTCTTGCCAGGTTGTCATGTATGCGCTGTATGCGGGCCGGATCGCTATCCAGCGCCAACAGTTCAATATCAGCCAGCTCCAGCAAATGTCCGGTTTTGCCCCCGGGGGCGGCGCAGGCGTCCAGCACGCGCATGCCGTCTTGCACATCCAGCAATGGGGCCGCCAGTTGGGCTGCGGCATCCTGCACCGATGCCATGCCTTCTTCAAAGCCGGGAATATGCTGTACCGGCATGGGTTTTACCAGCTTGATGGCAGACGGGCCGATCTGGTTGGCGGCAATTTGTTTCGATTCAAGCAATTCCAGATAGGCAGCGACCGTGGTGACACGGCTGTTGACCCGTAAAGTCATGGGTGGCGCATGGTTGCCGGTGGTGAGTATGGCTTGCCAGTCTTGCGGATAGGCAGTTTTGCACTGGTCAACCCACCATTGTGGATAATTCCAGGTGGCGGCTGGCTGTTTCATGACCAGCTTCAGCAAATCGTCTTTTTCGCGTAAATAGCGGCGCAGCACGGCATTCACCATGCCTTTGGCAAACACCATATGCGGGCTGGAGGTGGCGGCGGTGACCGCCTGGTCCACCACGACGAACTCTTCGTAGGCGGGATGCTCTTCCCCTTCATTGCCTATCAATAAAGTCAGGGAACAGCACAACAGGCTGTACAGCAGGGCTGGTTCGGGGGTTTTGCTGGCCATGACCTTGATCAGGGCATCTACCCGGCCTACCTGGCGCATGGTCCGGTAAGAAATATCCTGGATCGCGCCGCGTGCCTGAGGCAAGGCATTGGTCTGGGTAAACACACGTGACAGGGCCATGGGCAAGGCCGTGCCTTCCAGTACATAACTGACCGCCTGCGCTGCACCTACCAGGCAAAAGGCCAACGAATCGGGTTTGATGTCGATAGGCTGGAATTCTGCGGCCGCTGTGGCTGTGGCCACTGCTACCGCCGGGTGCACCTCTGTACGGGTGTCTGGGCGTGCATTTTTACTTGCATCGGGGCGGGCACCTGGGCGCGCACTTGAACGCGGGCCTGAGCGTGGATCTTTACGTGCATCCGGGCGTGCAGGTTTTTGGGGTTTCCCCAGTGTTTTTCTTGTATTTTCTTGCATATTTTGAATTGGCTAGGTCTGAACCGACGCGTAAGTGTAACAGCAGGTGCGTATAAACCCGGTTTCTATGGCTTTTGCTGCAGATGAAACCCGCTCAGGCTGTGAGCGATTAGCGCTGGCTGCGCGGACTTAAGCTGCTCTCTGGTCCATTTCCAGCGGGGTGAATTGTTGCACTTCCAGCCAGGTACGCAAGTCATCAAAAACCCGGGTTGCATCGAGTTCATTGAAAATTTCGTGATAAAAACCGGCATAAAAATGACTGCTGAGCCAGGTTTCATTGACTTTTTGCGCAAAGCGGCGGCTACCGTCGGGATCAACCAGGTGATCGTCATCGGCCACCATCAGCAGCGCGGGCATATGCAGCTCTGCAGCATGCTCGTGACAATAGGCCATGGCCGTCAGCATGCTGGTTAACAGCCGCGCACTGAGCCTGCCGTGCACCAGCGCATCGTTTTTATAGGCTTGCACCACTTCTGCGTCATGTGACAGGTAACGGGTTTGCAAGCCGTTCGGTAAGCCTACGCCTGGTATCAGGCGGAATGCTGTTTTCAACAGACCTTGCTGGAAGCCCGACATACGTATCGCCAGCGCTGGCGAAGACAGGATCAAGGCACGCAAGTCGTTCTGGTGTTCCAGCGCAAAGCGGGCTGCAAACAGGCCACCCATGCTGTGCCCCAGTAAAATCGGCGGGCCGGACAATTGCTGGCGGAAGTCGGCAAGCACCATCTGCGCGTCATCCAGCATGGCGTGGTTATCCGGCACGTCGCCCACGGCACCACCGGATTTGCCATGTCCGCGGTGGTCATAAGTCCTGACTACAAACCCCAGGGCGTTGAAAAAGCGTGCCACGTGACTATAGCGTCCACAGTGCTCACCCAGGCCATGCATGATCAGCACGCCCTGCTGCTGCGGTAATGCTGTATTGGTGGCATTGGCCGGGTTTGTCGGTGGCCAGTCGCGTACAAAAATGGGAGTGCCGTCAGCGGCATCCAGATCGAATTCCCGGGTATTTTCTACATGGGAAGTCATGGCTTTATACGCCCCACATCACGTCGCGTTGCATCTTGTTGGCCGCGTGCAGCATTTCCAGTACCGGGAAGGCGCGGGTGGCAAAGCTGACGGGTTCCGGCGCTTCATGCTCGTTGTCATCACCGTTTTCATTGTGATGCGCATTGATGTCGCGGTTGACTTCATCCGAGATGGGATGGGCTTTGCTGTCCGCTACTGCAGCTTCAATCTTTTGTATGGCTTGTGGTAATTCCTGCGGTGTAATCACACCGCGTTCCACATCTTTCTGTATCAGATCCAGGATGCGACGCGCATGCTCTTTATACATGGTGATTTCTGTAGCAGCTTTGGATTTGAATGTGATCAGCATGGACATCTCTCCTCTTTGTGGGTAGCTATGATGTTGGCGCGCATGTCGGATAGAGAAATGCGCCCCGCATAGTCATATCATAATCCTAAATTTACCCGGTGTTGGTTCAGTTTGTTTTGAATGATGTCATAAATGTATCAATAACATCACGGCTGACCGCTTTTTCCGGCCCCAGTATGACGATTTGATATACCCAGGGGCCACGTATCAGGAAACGGCCTACCATCAGTACCGGTACATCATTCCGTAATTTGCCGCGGACTTCCACATCCCCTTCGGGGGTGACACGGGTATTGTCGGCATTGCCCTGGACATTGCGTATCATGCCCTTCTTCATCGCTTCCATGATGAGGCCTGCATGGCCCACATCGGCTAGCTTGGTGCTGCCGACGGCAAAACTGACGCCGCCTGCTTCTCCAGCCAGCATAGTCATTTTCACATCCACGCCTTCCAACTGCATGCTCTTGGTATCGCTGAGAGCCTTGCCGGGCATCAGGATGGAAAACGGGGCGTCATTACTGCGGGTTTCGCGCCAGTCAAACCTGGGGCTGCATGCCGCCAGACCGATGGCAGCACTGAGGATAATACTTCTGATGATGAGTTTCATGAGACTTGCGGGTTCTGGTATGACGTCAATTCTGTGGGTGTGCGAGACAAACAGTGGCCAGTCAGTCTAAGCAGCGACCAAGCCCACATGATAATGCTTTGCCCTGGCTTGCGCCGGTTTTTTAAGTCTGGGCCAGATTGGCCGTAAACACTGTCAGCATGCAATATTCTGACTTTGCTTCCATGATCACTGCTGTCAAAGTAGCCATACACTGGGGTATCATGGGGGCAAGTCTGAATTCGACTATGGTTTTTTATTTATTATTCTGGTGCCACGATGTCATTACGCCAACCACTTGGAATTTCCTTATTGCTATTGATATCATTGATATCGATCAGCGCCTGTGACCGCCTTGGTCTGCCTGATCCGGCAAGAGACGCGGCTGCCAGGGAATCGGATGCCAGGGCGACCGGCAGCGCCTGTCGTCATGCCGGACGTGCCATCGAAGATTGTTACGCCCTCAATCCTGATGCGGCCCGTGCTGCGGTATACGCCGGCTGGAAGGAAATGAATGACTACATGCGCGAAAACAAGATCGATGTCGTCAAGCCAGAACTGGCCAAATCAGATGCATCCGCCAAGGCAGAAAGTGCCAGTGCCAGTGTCGCTGCCAGTGTCAAAGCAGAAAAGTAAAAGAAATCTGCGGACATGACGTGGCAGGTGCGCACTATGCTGCCGCAGGATGTGGCGGCGGTATTTGATATACAGTCTTTGGCCTATGTGCCCGCTATGGTGGAAGCCTTGCCCCTGTTGGCAGCTCGCCTGCAAAGTGCGCCTGATACAGCCTGGGTGGCAGAGCAGGACGGCTGCGTCATGGCATATCTGGTCGCTTATCCCAGTATCGGCGGTCGTATTTCTGCACTGGGTCAGGCATTCAGCCTGGCTGGCCAGCCCAATGCCTTGTATGTGCATGATCTGGCGGTTGATCCGGCACATGCCGGCAAAGGTCTGGCACAGGCCATGCTGGCACATGCCTTTGCCTATGCCCGCAGGCAAAACTGGCAGCACGTATGTCTGGTATCAGTACAAAGCACCAGTGCATTCTGGCAACGCCGTGGATTTGTCGAGCAAACCGGGCTCGACCAACAGCAACTGGAAAAGCTGGCCAGCTATACAGGCGATGCGTTTTACATGAAGATAGCGCTTACATACCGACGTTGATACGTTGATACGCAGGTAGAAAAATAAACGCATTGCACTTTTACAAGTGCAATGCGCCTGGGACCGCGACCGCAAATCTTCTATTTATTCTTCTGCTTATTCTTCTGCTTTGGCACCAGCTTTTTCCTTTCTATAGATGATCTTTTTCTTATCCCCTTCACAGGAACCAACCACGCGGTGTTTGGTTTCGGTGTCTTTCGAGACGACTTGCAGGGTATAGTTATTCACCCCCTTGCCTTCCAGCTTGGTGGCAATTTTTTCTTTCAAGGCTTCACAACTGAGTATGCCGGCCTCTGCATGGGCTGCGGCAGCAATGAGCAGCAAACCGCTTGCCAAGGTATGTATCAATACGTTTTTTTTCATTTTGTTTGCTCCTTTTCCTTGATCGGATATTGTGCAGACCTGTTCCATGCTTGATGTTGCATTTCCAGGTCTTGATTGTTGTTTGAACGGTGCTCTGTCCGGCAGGTGGTAAAACCGTAACATTTCTTGCCAAGTTTTAACAGAAATACATTCATTTCTTTAGGGAAAGTGTAGTAAATCATCCGCAACAATGCATTGCAGTGGTAATTGTTAGCTATTTTTATGTTGATTGGTATGGCATTTCTACGACAGCCCCCTGGGGAAAAGTGGAATTATTTTTTTATTAATATAAGCTGTGGCAGTTGTTGCGTTAGTAATGCATATCTATTTTTCGCGTAAAACAGCAGTTATAGCTATGATAAGAATCGATGCCGGGATCACCAGTATCCTTTTTTACTATAGACGAATCGTCGCTAAATTGTTGGGCAACATCGACAGGCATTCCCCCAAGTGTAAAAATCAGGCAACATGTCTGTGTGGCAAAATTTACGAATACTATTTGGCGGACAACATGGCGTATAACATGGTGAATAATATGGCGAATAAGCGTCAATGGACAGATTGAGATGAAGGAAACAGGATTACCCACCAGTCGTTTGGCCATCGCGCTTGCCGCGTGCCTGGTGTTGGCGATTATCCTGGGGGCAGCCAGTGCGGTCTGGATGTTGCGGGCGCAGGAAGTCGGCAAATGGGAAAAACAGACCGAGACCTTCAGTGTCGTCCTGACGGAAACCGTCAGCCAGCAAATGGATTTTGCCTATACGGCGCTGGACAGTATTTCTGAACGCATACAGGATCGCTGGAGCGTCAGTGCTGAATACCTGTCTGCCAAATTATCAACGTATGACTTCCATCAGTTCTTGCGCGAAAAGGCCAGCCTGTCACCGGCCGTTGAAGTGATTTCTGTGCTGGACGTGAACGGCAATGTGATCAACACTTCGCGCAATTTTCCGGCACCAACCTACAACCTGGCTGATCGTGATTATTTCATTGCCCAGCGCGACAATCCTGTGCAGGGAATTTACCTGAGTGCTTCGGTGCGCAGCAAGACCACCGGGAAATGGATGTTTTTCCTTAGCCACAGGTTGACTGGCAGTGATGGTGAATTCATCGGTGTGGTCATCCTTGGCATGTCGCCCTCGTTCTATTCACAGTTTTATGAAAAACTCAGCGCCGATGGACATGCATCGATAGCCTTGCTGAGGAATGATTTTACCTATCTGGCACGCTGGCCAGAGCGCGGTGAAATCATGGGCATGAAAAACCTGACCGGCAGCACCTATGAGCTGGTGCACAATCAAAACAAAAAATCCGGCGTCATCATCACCAACACTTCACGCATGGGGGATGGGGGTAAGCATGTGACGCGCATGGCGGCCGTACAATCGTTGCAGAAATATCCGCTGATTATTAATTTCTCGGTGGATGAAGATTTATACCTGTCTGACTGGCGCAAGATCACGACCGGCATCGTGGTGGTCGCCATGAGTGGCATTCTGGCGCTGGTAGCGGCATTTAGCGTGCTGGTCAATCTGCTGGAAAAACGCGAGCATGATTTGCTCGCCACGACCGAATTGAAGCAGCAGGCTGAAATTATCAACCGCAACCAGGCCCATTTACTGAAAAACCTGACGGAACAGCAGATCGCGTTGAAAGATTCATCCGAGCGTCTGCAAGCCATCTTCCAGAACGCCGCAGACGGTATCGTCATGATTGATGATACCGGCAAGATAGAGGCACTGAACCCGGCTGCGGTGGCCATCTATGGTCATCCGGCCAGCGAAGTGGTGGGCAAGAATGGCAGGTTTTTTTCGCCGCCGGGGCAACCCGATTTGCTGGGCCTGGCCATGAGCCGCAGTGAATTTCTGGAAACCGGCTGCCTGCGTACCGAGGTGGAAAGAATGCGCAAGGATGGCAGCCTGTTCCCCGCCGAACTGGCCATCAGTGAGTATTATCATGCAGGCCGGCGCAAGCTGATCGTCATCGTCAGGGATATTTCCGAACGACGCAAGATGGAACGCATGAAGAGTGAATTCATCTCTACCGTCAGCCATGAGTTGCGTACCCCGCTGACTGCCATCCGTGGTGCACTGGGCCTGGTGGTGGGTGGTGCCGTCGGCAGTGTGCCGGACAAGATTGCCCCTCTGCTCAACATGGCGCACAAGAATAGCGAAAGCCTGACCCGGCTCATCAATGATTTGCTGGATATCCAGAAAATCGAAGCGGGCAAGATGGACTTCATGTTTGAACACCTGAACCTGTATGCGCTGTTGCAAATTGCCGTGAACAATAACCAGGCTTTTGCCCACAGCGTAGGCACGGAAATCGTCTTTGACGCGCACATCACGGATGCCCATGTGATGGTCGATGCGGGCCGCTTCCAGCAAGTGATGGCGAATCTGTTGTCGAATGCCTGCAAATATTCGCCGGAAGGCACAGTCGTGCGCGTCCTGACCGAGATTCGTCAGGGGAAAAGCGTACGTATAGAAGTGATAGATCAGGGCAGCGGCATCCCGGAAAATTTCCGCGAACGCCTGTTCCAGAAATTTTCACAGGCAGATTCTTCAGATACCCGCGCCAAAGGGGGAACCGGATTAGGCCTGGCAATTTCCCAGGCCATCATCCGGCAGATGCATGGTGATATCGGTTATTACATGGAGTCTGCGTTTGAGGCTGTCGGCACCCATTTCTATATCGACTTACCCCTGCATGAAGAAGTGATTACCGACATGGGTACCATTACACCAAAGCAAGATCACGCGCTTTGACACCGCTGAAGACCTGGTCCACCTGGGCGCTACTCAGCCCGTAGATATTGGTGAACAAGCCGCCCAGCACGGCCCGGTATTCGTTCAGCACTGGGTAATCACGGTTCTGGAACAGCTTGCCCTGTTCCAGCGCGATCTGTTCACCGGCAATACGTCCGCCCTTGACACCGCCGCCCAGCACCCAGTACACACTGCCATGACCATGGTCAGTGCCACGTTTGCCGTTTTCACGGAAAGTGCGGCCAAATTCACTGATGACCACCACGGTGGTATTGCGCCAGGCACTGCCCATTTCAGTGCGATAGGCCGCCAGGCCGCGTCCCAGTTCTTCAAACTTGACTGCCAGCGTGCCGTTGACACCACCCTGGTTCACATGCGTATCCCAACCGCCGACATCGATGAAACCCAGCGCATATTTTTCCCGCATCAGCTTGGCGATTCTTTGCGCTTCCAACTCAAAGCCTTTGGTGGAAATGGCATTGCGGTTGGCGCTGTTCATTTCTTCCTGCAAGTCACGGGCCACTTCTTCGCGCATGGCAAAGCCATCCTTGACTGCCTGCGACAGACTGGTATCGCCATACATCTGCAAGATCATGTCGCGCTGACGTTGATCGACATTGAGCTTGTTGACATTGCGCAAAGCGGTATTCGAGATGCGCGCCGAGCCCTGCATGGCGATTGGCAACTGGTCGGTGAAGGACATGGCAGCAACTTTGCTGTTGTTGCTCAATACCTTGGCCAGACGGTTCATGAAACCGGAATGGAAATTCCGGCTGCCCGTCAGTGGCTGTCCCAGTTCTATGCTGTCCTGGGTTTCAAAATGGCTGCGCGACAGGTCATCAATGCCGGCAAACGGGATAAAGCTGGCTTCCCCGTTCTGGAACATGGGGTAGACCGTGTCCTTCAGCGCCGGGTGCAGGCCCCAGTCGGCGGTCAGTTCCAGCGCCGAATCCGGTGCTGAGCCTGGTCGCGCAATGGCGATATTTGGTCTGGCTTCATAATAAAAATTGCTGGAAGTAGGGATCAGCAAATTGCTGGCGTCATAGCCACCACGCAAAAACACCAGCAGCAGGCGGTTTTGGGTGGCGGGTGCGGCCATTACATGGCTGCTCATGCCCAGCATGGCGGTGGATGGCAACAAGGCCATCGCTTTCAATAAGTCACGGCGGTTCATATCCTTGATCTTTCTATGAAAAGATTAACGACGCATCATTTCGGGGGAGGCAAGAAACAAGGTATTCCATTCCTGTGTCGTATTTGCCTGGCTCAGGACCGTCTGGGTAGACGGGCTGAATTGCTTGGTCCAGCTCTTGACATAATTGGATATCGCCAGTGCTGGTTGTGGTGGTTTTTCCTGTGCTGCGGGCTGATTGTCTACCTTGAACAGGCCCGGGTTACCACCGGCGATGGACTTGGCAATATCGATACGCACCGTCATCTGGCCAGAACTGGCCCAGGCGCTTTCATTCAGGCCATAGCCGTCAGGTGTCTGGCGTCCGTTCAATTGCTGACCCATCATGTTCAGCCAGTTCAGCATCGGCCCGGTATTGACGATGGTCGTGCCGTCATACGCCAGGCGTACCGATGCCAGCATATAGTGCATAGGGTCTTTGAACTTCTTGCCCAGCGAAGCGATGAATTCAGGTGAATCAAACATCGCCCGCAAGGTAGATGGAATATCGCCATCGGTCTGCAAGAAGCGGCCCGCCATTTTGTCTATGAGTGCCTTGGACGGGGTATCAGAGACAAAGAAGGCCGCCAGTTTCTGGCTGACATAGTTGGCGGTGGCAGGTTGCCTGCACAGCATCAGCAAGACTTCGTCCAGTTCGGCCATGCCGCGACCCTTGATGGTTTTGCCGAGGATCAGTTTTTCACCAAAGTCATGACGTTGCGGCTGGAATTCAAACAGGCCTTTGCGGTAATACAGTTTTTCCAGTTCCGGCTTCATGCGTGGTGTGTCTTTATTCATGCTGATGCCGACACCGGTCAGTACCCGTGCCAGTTCCTGCACATCTTTTTGGGTATAGCCGCCGTTGACGCCCATGGTATGCAATTCCATCAGCTCGCGCGCATAGTTTTCATTGATGCGGTTGACGGCATTGTGTTCATTGTCCAGATACCTGAGCATGGCAGGATGCATGACCGTGGCGCGCAGCAGGTCACGGAAATTGCCAAGCGCGTTCGGGCGTATCGCCTGTTCTTCAAAATCACCCAGCATGGCGCGTACATTCGCTTTGCCATTATGGATATTGAAATGGTTCATCCAGAACCAGCTCATCTGTTCCTGCAACTGATTCGACGAATACACGTCGCGCAGCAGCGCACGGTTGGACGCTTCGCGTGCCAGACGGGTCAACTCTTGCTGGTATTCCTTGCGCAAGGTGTCATCCGTGCCTTTTTGCTGGTCTGAAGCGATACGGCGCGCTTCCAGATCACGCATGATGTCTTCAAACGGCTTGCTGGAAATAGTCAGGGTATCAATCTGCGCCTGGATAGGGGCAGGCAAGGCCGTAGTACGGCTGCGCAATTGCTGGTCCAGGTATTGATCCGGGCCAACTGCCTGCAAGGCTTGCAGGGTCGTCGGGTTGCTACCCCAGGTGATGCGGTTCAGTAATTGTTCGGGTGGAATCGCCGCTTGCGTCAGGGTATTGCCTATGACAGGCTGGCTTTTGCTGCTGCCAGTATTGCTCGCTTGTTGTGGATTGGTACTACATGCTGCCAGCAAGACGATCAGGCTGGCACTCAGCATCTGCTGTATGGTCTGTTGAATTCTCATTTTTAACCTCTTCCGTATTGCACAAAAGAATAGTGGTGCCACCCGATTATGGACTGACATCAGCCATTAACGCACCGACTGGCGAATTGTGATACCTGAAATAAGAAATTTTAAGGAAATTTGGTAACGCGCTGTAACAACGCAGATCTGGCGATATCTTCTAGCAGAAAATTGCCATTGGGATCAATGTTGCCGGGATGGTGGCTGCGCCTGTGAAAGCACCCTCCGCAAACCCAGTGTCAGCATCGATGTGCTTTATGGACATGCTTGAAGCCTTGCACAATGGCAAGGCTTCAAATCTGATCTGGCAAGGGGGAAGCTATCTTTGTGCGGCGCTGAACAAGGGTAGTTGTTACAGCGCCGTAATCAATTTGCAAACTTTGTTACTTGCGGGGCAGTAGGCGATAAGGAAGGGCTATGTTGCCAGCAAGGTTTCAGGAAAAATCCGCCATATCATCGCCACCAAAATCATCCATCAGGCTGGCCGATTGCGTGTCATCTACCGCTGGAACTTCCGGTGCAGTCTCTTGCACTTCTGGTGCCTTGTCAAAATAACCGGGTAACAAATCACTGCCACCCTGGTTCAATTGCGTTGTACCGCTGCCGCTGTCAGCCATTTGCTGATGCGACTGGTTGCCCATCAAATGACCTATACCCTGGAACAAAAAAGCACCCGCCGCTACGCCAGCGGCCGTTGCTGCCACTGTGCCCAGCATGCTGCCGCCAGTACCACCAAAGAAGCTGGAAGCCGGTGCCGCAGCCATGGCGCTGACGGGCAGCGGTGGCGGTTGCATGCCGCTGTAGCCTGGCAGGGGGCTACCAGTGACTGATGTTGCTGTGGTCGCTGCCGTTGCTGCCTGTATGGGGCGGCTGCTGGAACTATTACCCCAGGCACTGGTGGCCGGATCCAGGAAATTGTCGCCAGGATTGCCATAGCCGTTATTCTTACCCGCCTGTAATTCACGTAGCTCTGTCTGCAGGCTGGTGATCTGGGTATTGGCCTGGGCCAATGCCTGGTCCAGCAGCAAAGCCCTTTGCACCAGCAGATAACTGGCGTCAGGCTGCTTGCTGACAGCATCATTAATCAGGCTTTGCGCTTGCACATCTTTGCTGATGCCTTGCACTTTCACCAACTGATCGAGAAAATTCTGTAAAGCCTGGGTTTCTTGTGGGGACATGGTCATCTCCTGATGTAACTAACTATTCACTATGTGGTTACGTAGCTGGGGATTTCAATGCTTGTTCAAGGTCAAGGCGACTTGGTGTCATGGTCGTGTATGTCGGCATCCGACACAGAAATGCTTAGAACTACTTAATGTTCCCTCAACGCCCGCCGGTACTGTATGGCTTCGGCCACATGCGCAGCCGTGATTTGTCTGGCTCCTGCCAGGTCGGCAACGGTACGGGCGACTTTTAATACGCGGTGATAGGCGCGGGCAGACCAGCTGAACTTGTTCATGGCGTTGCGCAGCAACTGTTCGGCGCTGCTGTCGGGGCGGCAGTATTCGTCGATTTCAGTGGTGGATAGCAGGTTGTTGGCTTTGCCCTGGCGTTGCTGCTGGTGTGCAAAAGCAGCTTCAACCCGTGCGTGTATCTGTTGGCTGGCTTCACCATCCGCTTGTTTCAGCAAATCTGCATGGGGCAGGGCACCGACCTGTATCTGCAAGTCTATGCGGTCAAGCAGGGGGCCGGATATCCTGCCCTGGTAACGGGCGATGTTATCCGGCGTGCAGCGGCATTTGCCATTACTGTGCCCGAAATAACCGCAAGGGCATGGGTTCATCGCAGCGATTAACTGGAAACTGGCGGGAAAATCTGCCTGCCGTGCCGCTCTTGAAATGGTAATGTGGCCAGACTCCAGTGGTTCCCGCAAGACTTCCAGCACTTTCCGGTCAAATTCCGGAAGTTCATCGAGGAACAGCACGCCGCGATGTGCCAGTGAAATTTCACCGGGGCGCGGCGTGCTGCCACCACCAACCAACGCCACGGCAGATGCTGTATGGTGGGGTGAACGGTAAGGCCTGGCCTTCCAGCGCTCTATCGCAAAGCCGGATGTCAGCGATAGTACAGCGGCTGATTCCAGTGCTTCCTGATCGGTCATGGTCGGCAGAATACCGGGGAAACGGGCTGCCAGCATGGATTTGCCGGTGCCTGGCGGGCCCACCATGATGACCGAATGCGAACCTGCTGCCGCCACTTCCAGTGCCCGCTTGGCCTGCAATTGCCCTTTGACTTCGGCAAAGTCGGCATAGCGAGGGCGCTGCACCTGGGAATGCGCTCGGTGGCGTACCAGCTTGCTATCATTACCCAGAGCGGCAAAGTGGGCGCACACCTGTAGCAATGAATCTGCCGGGTAAATGGCAGCGTCGCTGACCAACGCTGCTTCATCGGCATTGGCTCGCGGCAGGATGAAGGCGGGTTCTTGTTTACTGTGCTGCTGGCTTTTGCAGATGGCAAAGGTCATTGCCAGCGCGCCGCGTATCGGTCTTAGTTCACCCGATAGTGACAGTTCGCCGGCAAATTCATATTGGTCCAGTGCATCTGCCGGGATTTGCCCGGAGGCGGCAAGTATGCCCAGTGCGATGGGCAAATCAAAACGGCCCGATTCTTTCGGCAGGTCTGCCGGGGCCAGGTTGACCGTAATCCGCTTGGCCGGGAAATCAAAACGCGCATTTTGCAGCGCAGCCCTGACCCTGTCCTTGGATTCCTTCACCTCGGTTTCGGGCAGGCCGACGATGGTAAAGGCTGGCAGGCCATTGGCCAGATGCACTTCCACGGTAACTTGTGGTGCATCCATGCCATTCAGGGCGCGGCTTTTGAGGACGGCGAGCGACATCGGCTGCTGAACCTGTTTATTCGTCGTTTTGTTGTGCTTCCAGGGCGGCGACCCGGGCTTCCAGTGCTTCCAGCTTGGCGCGGGTCTTGGCCAGTACCTGCGCCTGTATATCAAATTCTTCTCTGGTGACCAGATCCAGCTTGGAAAATCCCTGGCTCATCATGGCCTTGACGTTTTTTTCCAGGTCTTTTGCCGGGGAATTTTCCAGCACCTGGTTAACTTTGGCCTGCATGTCACTAAAGAAATTTTGCTTATTCATTTTCTATCCTCTCTCTGGAATTTGCACCAATATGGTGCAAATTTGCTGACGCCACTTTTTCGTGCAGAATAATCAGTGCATTTTATTGGTGCATCTATGCTGCACAATGCGCTTGCCATTTTACCCATAAGGTAATGATAACGCATCTATCCCTGATGCTTATTGGTATTGCCGGAGGTATTTCGGTTAATACGTAGAAACTTGCGCAGTTGGCACGACTCCTGCTAACAGAGAGATGAAAAGAGAATTCAGGCATTCATGGCAGTGGTATCTGTAAGAACCTGTTTACGATCTGTAGCGAGCGAGCGTCAGCGGGGTGAAGAGCAGCGCAAAAAGCGGAATGTACTTAAGTACATGAGCATTTTGAGCAGCACATGAGCCCCGATCACGCTCGCGCAGTAAGATCGAAAACAGGTTCTAAGCAGGCCATGCATGCACAAAAGGTTTAATCCGATTCAAATCTTAATCAACTAGGGGGAAGCGCAATGAAAAAATTAGTAATCGCCGCTGCTGTAGCCGCATCATTCTTTGGTGGTTTTGCCCAGGCAGAAGATGCCAAGCCAGATAATGAAGTCAGCTTCAACGTTGGCGTAGTCAGTGAATACCGCTATCGTGCCATTTCGCAGTCTCGTCTTGACCCGGCTTTGCAGGGCGGTGCTGATTATGTGAACAATCCTAGCGGTTTTTACGCTGGTACATGGTTGTCGACCATCAAATGGACCAAGGATGCAGGTGGTAGCGGCGACATCGAATGGGATATCTATGCCGGTAAAAAGGGCGAGATTGTCAAAGACGTTTCGTATGATGTCGGTGTACTGAGCTATATATACCCATCCAACGGCCTGAACAAAGTGGCTGGTTTTGCTGATGCCAACACGACAGAAATCTATGGCCAGATCGGCACCGGCCCTGTGTATGCAAAATATTCGCACTCCGTGACCAACCTGTTCGGTTTCGTCAACAGTAAAAACAGTGGTTACCTGGACCTGGGGGCGAATATTGAAGTACCTGAAGGCTATACACTGGGTCTGCATGTAGGCCGCCAAACTGTCAAAAACAATGGCGCTTCTTCTTACTCTGACTGGAAAATCAGCATCAACAAGGAATTCTTCGGCGTCAACTTTGGTCTGGCAGCACTGGGCACCAATGCCGACAAGAAGCTGTATGTGACACCAGCAGGCAAGTTTACAGGCAAGACCACTCTGGTATTGTCTGCAGTCAAAACCTTTTAAACATTTGAGGCTAGCATGAAACTGATTACTGCAATTATCAAGCCTTTCAAGCTCGATGAAGTCCGCGAAGCCTTGTCCACCATCGGTGTACAGGGGATCACGGTGACTGAAGTGAAGGGCTTTGGCCGTCAAAAAGGCCATACCGAGCTGTACCGTGGCGCCGAGTATGTTGTTGACTTCCTGCCGAAGACAAAAATTGAAGCAGCCGTGGATGATGCCATTGTTGACCGTGCGATCGAAGCGATAGAAACCGCTGCGCGCACCGGAAAAATCGGCGATGGCAAGATTTTCGTCTACGACTTGCAACAAGTTGTGCGTATTCGTACCGGTGAAACCGGCAACGACGCGCTCTGATCGGCTACCAGGGAGTTCACATGAAAAAACTATTAAAAAATGTAGTGGCAGGGACAGCCATACTGGTCAGTCTGGGTTTTGCATCGATGGCAATCGCCGAAGATGCACCAGCCAAGCCTGAGGCTGCAGCAGCATCTACCGCCGTATCTGCATCAGCATCCGCCCCTGCAGCATCTGCTCCTGTTGCTTCGGCAGTAGCAGCGCCTGCATCGGCAGCGGTTGCACCAGCTGCACCAGCGGTTGCTGCTGATCCGGCTGCCGCTTCTGCGGCGGCAGCACCGGCACCCACACCGAATAAAGGCGACACCGCCTGGATGATGGTTGCCACCTTGCTGGTCATTTTGATGACCATACCTGGCCTGGCACTGTTCTACGGCGGCCTGGTTCGTTCCAAAAACATGCTGTCCATCCTGATGCAGGTCTTCATGATCTTCGCGGTGATCATTGTTTTGTGGTGTATCTACGGCTACTCACTGGCATTCACCGAAGGTGGCAAGTTCATCGGTTCGTTTGACCGTCTGTTCCTGAAAGGCATCTGGGATCCAGCCAAGGCAACATTCGCTACGGCAGCGACATTCAGCAAAGGCGTGGTCATTCCTGAATTTGCCTATGTGGCCTTCCAGGCGACATTTGCAGCCATCACTTGCGGCCTGATCATCGGTGCATTTGCTGAACGTGCAAAATTCACAGCGGTTCTGTTGTTCGTGGTGTTGTGGTTCACTTTCAGCTATCTGCCGATTGCACATATGGTCTGGTTCTGGACAGGTCCGGATACCATCAAAGATGCAGCCAGCGGGGCAATTGAATTGGCTAAAGGCGGATTCCTGCAACAAAAAGGCGCGCTCGATTTTGCCGGTGGTACGGTGGTTCATATCAATGCAGCGGTCGCCGGTTTGGTGGGTGCTTATCTGATAGGCAAACGTGTAGGTTACGGTAAAGAATCGATGGCACCGCACTCCCTGACCATGACGATGATCGGTGCATCCCTGTTGTGGGTGGGCTGGTTTGGTTTCAATGCCGGTTCCGCGCTGGAAGCAGGCGACGTCGCAGCACTGGCATTCATCAACACCTTGCTGGCAACTGCTGCAGCGACTGTTTCCTGGGTATTTGGTGAATGGATGTCCAAAGGCAAACCTTCCATGCTGGGTGGTGCATCCGGTGCGGTAGCTGGTCTGGTAGCGATTACGCCAGCATGCGGTTTCGTCGGTCCTATGGGTGCGCTGATCATCGGTCTGCTGGCAGGTATCATCTGCCTGTGGGGTGTCAATGGTCTGAAACGCCTGCTGGGTGCAGATGATTCCCTCGACGTATTTGGTGTACACGGTGTCGGCGGTATCCTGGGCGCCTTGTTGACTGGTGTGTTTGCTGCACCATCCCTCGGCGGTCAAGGTATTTTTGATTATGTCGCCAACAAAATGTCTGCCGATCCGTATGACATGATGGGGCAGGTCATGACGCAGGCAACTGCAGTTGGCGTCACCATCCTGTGGTCAGGTATTGTTTCTCTGGTCGCTTACAAACTGGTTGACCTGGTGGTTGGCTTGCGTGTACCAGAAGATGAAGAACGTGAAGGCCTGGACATCACCAGCCATGGTGAGTCTGCCTATCACTCTTGATCAGAGTTAATAAAAATAATTTGAAGATGTACTCAGTGGACTGTAACAGTTGAAAACAGAGTGCCTTCCGCTTGCGCGACGACCATGGCTGCGTTGCAAATGCTCGCGATAGTTCACTATCGCTGTGCTTTGCGCCTTGCCCTGATCGCCGTGCAAGCGTCTTTCACTTCTGTTTCAACTATTACAGTCCACTAGTTTCCAAAGGTGTGTCAGTACCGTAATCAGAGCTTGCAGTACTGAATTTAACAGGCTGTTCTGCTACCCGCAGAGCGGCCTTTTTTTATACAGGCGGCACTATCACATCAAGTTTGTATCGTGGCCCTGCAGTAGTGATGGAGGGTAGGGACATGGACGGCGTTGCAGACGAATCTTGATTTCGCATCAGCTTGGCTTCCATCTGCTGATGAGACGTACATAAATAGGACTTACGCAAAACCGCCCCAGCTGTGTTGTGGCTCCTAGCCGTACTAAAGTACTGTCTTCGTCGCCACGCCTTGCTGGGACAATTTTGCGTAAGTCCTAATAAAAAACGCGTTACCCCTTGATGGGTAACGCGTTTTTTTCATGGCTGCATGACAGCCATCAGCTATTGATTACAGCTTATTTGATTACAGCTTATTTTGCAGGTGCAGCGGCTGGCTTGCTGCCGTCTTCTGGTACCAGCAACCACAAACGGGCCAAATCGGCTGCACCGTCTGTACTTTGTATGGATTTGAAGATTTCCTTGGCTTTTTCACGGTTTTTAGCTTGCAGGTAGGCCATGCCCAGATGCAGCTTGCCTTCGTCTACCGATTTCAGGCCACCTTTTGCCAAGCCCTGCTCCATCAGTGCCAGACCCTTTTCATGCTGACCATTGATGACATAGTTGTAGCCGATGTTGAGCAGGCCAATACCGGTTTTTGCCGATTTGGCGGATGCTTCGCCCGCATCCGGGTTTTTGAGATCGTCTGCAGCCTGTTTGTTGACGCGGTCACGCAATTGCTTGTGTTTGGCGGCTTCTTTGCCGGTACCCAGAATATTGGCTGCAAAGCCGGCATCCACAGCTTTCTTGGCTTCAGTCGGCAAGCCAGCCAGCAGGGCCAGTTCAGCCATTTCCACATATTGTGAGCCGTCGTCCAGGTTGTCTGTGATCAGCAGCAAGCGGTACATGTCCAGACGCAGACGTTCTGCAAAACCTGGTCTGTGTTCGATACGGTATAGCAGGTCACTCCAGTATTCTTTTTGTGGATAGGTGCCCAGCAGGCGTTCCAGCACCGTTGCATAACCATTGTTGTCTTTTAGCTGCTGATAGGCACCGCCTAGCAGACGCAGGTTTTCCTGGGTAGGCTTGCGGCCGGCCTTGTCATCTTCAGCCAGTTGGTTGTTTAACACCTTGATGGTGTTGGCATAGTCATTTTCCAGATAATAGGAACGGGCGACCAGGTTGTTCATGCCGACGTTGCCTGGTTCTCTCTCCAGATAGCGGCCTGCCCAGGATCTTGCCTGTACATATTTTTTCTCATTGAACATGGTGCCGGCCATGGCTTCGATCAGGCGCAGTTTTTCTGGCTCTTTCAGAAATTCCGTATTGATCATGTTTTCAAACGACTGGGCCATCATGGCTGAATCATTGGTACCGGAAGCAACCACGGCACGCAGGCGATGGAGGGCAAACATCTCATAAGGTGTTTTCTTTTCCAGCGCATCCAGGGCATTGATTTTTTCCAATGCCTGGGGATATTGCTTGGCGTTCAGCAATTCCTGAATCTCATTGAGCGGTTTGCCCATTTCTGCACGGACGGTTTGCTGCTTGGTGGGATCCGCAGGTGCTGCTGCCTGTGCCTGCGCGGTATCCGCGGTCACGGTAGAGAAGCCAGATCCGAAGGCTGCCAGCATCATGGCGGCGAACAGGTAAGAGATTTTTTTCATGAATGATCCAGATAAAAAAATGAAAATTGCCGCATTAGGATGAGCACGACACGATACAAGGTCTGCCGGGGACCAGGCAAACTGGCCGGCTGGCATGGTTTCGCCTATGCATGCCGGAAAGTCTTTGCGTCAGTCCTTTTCCGTTCCAATCCCGTTCACAGTGAAGCTGCGGAATTTCGCATTATAGCCGAGCATGGGCCAGCATTACCATTTGCATCCTGTGTCTACAACGGCACTGACCGCCAGCGGGATGACGGCTAGTAAGCCGAGGCCTGAAAAGGCTTTCATGCATTCCTTCTTTTCTGCCCGTTTTGTGCCTTCACCCAGACGTTTTTCCAGCGTGTCGCTACGCCGGTGGCTGGCTTGCATTTGCTCGATCTCCCCGGGTTTGCGCTGCCGTTCCATGGCCAATGCCGAAGTACGCAAGGCATCCAGGTCAAGGCGGGGAGCATTGTTGTTATTGCCAGAACTAACGCTGTCAATTTCGGTAACCGGGGCTGGCACAGTGTCCGGGCTGGTTGCCGTGGTGGCTGATAGTGGCACCTTGGCCGTCTGGGTTTGCCGGGTATTCCGTGCAGCAAGCGGCTTGGCAGGCGTAAGGACCTTGACAGGCGAGTCGTCAGCGACCGGTGGTTTGGGAGGTGGCGGCAGAATTTTCAGTACATCAAGATACAGAACCACGTCGTCCCTGGCCGATGCCCTGCCAGACAAGCCCGAATGGCGAATGATTTGCCATAATGCCATGTGCAGCAGCATGATCAACAGCAGCGTCAGCACATGGCTGCCCCCGGGTTTGGCCGATGCTGTCAAAAATTGCATGATGCTCCTTTGCTTGTCGAGGCTATGCATCAGACAAGGCGAGCTTGCTAAAAGTTCATCTGTTCCATGGGCCCTGCTTAGGTCAGCTTAGGATCTGCTTAGTCTCTTTCAACCCGGTGCTGTACCAGTATCCAGGGTTTTACCACCACAGTCCAAAGCTGCCGGTCTTGCTCCAGCCATTCTTTGGCCTGCGCATCGTTGACTCTGGCCAGTTGCCCGCTATCGAGCAGGGCAGCAATGTGTTCGGCGCGGTCTTCTGCCATATGCAGGGCGACTTCGACCAGGTCTTGATCGCCAGCCACCACCAGCACCGTGCCGCCGGCGAAATGGCGCAACAGCTCGCTCCAGGGAAAGCTGGCAGTTTCCAGATTGATTTTTGTGCGCAGGATATCTGTGTTGATATGGGTGCTGATATTGGTGTTCGACATAGATGATGTATTTGAAATAATGAAGCCTGGCACCACACAATAGTCTGGCGGGCATCGCTGAAAAAACGTATTTTACCCAAGCATCGGTATATGCTGGCATGCTTTACTTGTGTGTGTCTGTTTTGCTTGCGCATCTTATGCAAATTGGGCGACCTTTGACGCTGATTGGGCTACTATTTGCATTACATCCCCGCAGGACTTACGCAAAACCGCCCCAAAGCGTTGCAGCTCCTCTCCTAGGAGCCGCGTACTAAAGTACTGTCTTCGTCGCTGGGTTTTGTTGGGACAATTTTGCGTAAGTCCTAGTAAGTAAATCTGCAAATTGATTAAAACAAATTGCTCAATAATGCTATTTTCTTGTTTAAGTTGCAAAGATACTTCAAGATGAAGTAGTGTAGGTGCAGTGGAGAAATTGTACGAAAAATTCTGATCGATGCCAAAAGAGATGACATGACATTAAGACGCCAATTACTTCTTGCAATTTCAGTCATATTTTTTGCTGTATTCATCGGCTTGCAAGTCTTGTCGGTGCTGACCACCAGAGATTATCTGCAACAGCAACTGGCGTCCCATGCACAAGATGCGGCCACCGCGCTGTCGCGACCGCTGGAAGATGCCATGGCAAAAAATGACCAGACCCTGGCAGACATACAGATCACCACCTTGTTTGACCGAGGCTATTACAAAAAAATAATGGTGCTTGACCCTGCGGGCAAGATCATCGTCAGCAAAGAACTCCCCGCCAACAAAGAAAAAGTGCCGGCCTGGATGCCGGTGCTGTTTGATTTGCAAACACCACCCGGTGAAGCTTTCATTTCATCTGGCTGGCGTCAGTTGGGCAAGGTGGTGGTCATCAGTCATCCTGCCTATGCCTATGAATATCTGTGGCGGTCCATGCAAGAAATGGCACTGTGGATGTTTGTCATGTATCTCATCGTCTGGGGGCTGACAGTACTGCTGTTGCGTATCATCCTGAGCCCACTGAAAAAAATTGAAGAAGTCGCCGTCGCCATCCAGGAAAAGCGTTTTCAACGCATAGATGTATTGCCACAGGCGCGCGAATTGCGGCGCGTGGTAGTCGCCATGAATCATATGTCGGACCGTATTTCAGCCTTGCTGGATGAAGAAATCGCCAAGGCCGAAAACTACCGGCGCGAAGCCTTTATCGACAAGGTCAGCGGCCTGGAAAACCGGCATGGCTTTGACCTGCGTTTCAATCACCTGCTGTCAGAAGATGGACGCTTCGATACCGCCGTGATCTTTGTGCTGGAATTTGATGGCCTCAAGGAATTCAATCATCAATACGGTTATCAGCAAGGTGATGCCTTGCTGGCTGACGTATCCGCAGTGGTGCGCGAAATCGTCAGCAAATACGTCAGCATCGTGGGCCGTATAGGCGGTACTTCGATTGCTGCGGTCTGCATCGATATTGACGAGAAAGGGATAGACCAACTGGTCGATGTATTGCAATACCGTTTGAGCCAGGTATTGCTGCGCGCATCCCGGCAGGTCAGCCTGGCGGCGGGGGCCGTGGTGTTTGGCCTTTCGCACAATCGTACCGATATTTTTTCACGTGCTGACCTCGCCATAGAAACCATGCGCCAGTCTGGCACCGGGCAAATCAGCGTGGCTCATCTGGAAGAAAGTGAAACAAATATCGCCGGTTCACATGGCTGGCGCGTGCTGATCCGTAATGCACTGGCAGAAAATCGCTGGGTATTGTTTGCGCAGCCTGTCATGCGTTTGCAATTGCGCCAACTGGTACACCATGAAGTGTTTTCCCGCCTGCTTGATACCCAGGGCAACCTGGTCCCGGCGAATAAATTCCTGCCCATGGCCATGCGCCATCAACTGATGCCAGAAATTGACCAGGCCGTCATCACCCTGATCATCGACATGCTGCTGACACCCAATCCGGCCTTCAAACATATTGCCGTCAATGTTTCGCTGCAATCGATGGAGAGCCAGGATTTTTGCGACTGGTTGTTGGCGCGGCTGAAATTTTCCCCTGAGCTGTCAGGCCGCCTGTCCGTGGAAATGAGTGAATTCGGTTGTGCCAGAGATCATGCAATCACCAAAAAATTTGTGTCGCTGTTGCGTGAAGCCGGTATCCGTTTTGGGGTGGATCATTTCGGCCTGGACCCACATGCCCTGAATGTCATACGCGAAATCCCACCCGATTACATCAAGCTCGACGGTGGCCTGATACAGCAGATTGCCAGCAATGAAAGCAGCCATGCCCACCTGCGCGCCATCGTCAAGTTTGCCCAGTCCATGGGCATACCGCTGATAGCACAAAATGTGGAAAGCGAAGAATCGCTGCAATTATTATTGGCAGACCAGATCGATTGCGGTCAGGGATTTTATTTTGGCGTGCCGGAAAAAATAGTGATGGCAAAAGCGGACTGAGCAATACAGGGTAACAAGAAAAAGCGCAGATGCCTCCTAAGCTCAGGATGCATCACATGCGCTTTTCCTTGTCCATCTTGTCTATCATGTCTTTCCATAAACGCACAGTGGATGCACCACCCTTGCGTGCGCTGCCGCTGGCCAGCCACAGGTCTTCATCATTGAAACTATACACCGGCACCAGGTCGCTGCGTGCCGATGCCAGTTGAATCTCATCCACCAGGTTATCCATGATCCACGGTTCTGCCGTCGGTGTGGGGTAGTACGCCAATACCATATGGGTTTCGCCTATGCGTATCGCCCTGACATAAGTGATGCGCAGCCTTTCCACCGGCACCCCCAGGTCTTTCAGCGTCATGTATTTGGCGATGGCATAGTCTTCACAGTCACCGCCCCATGACGCTACAAATTCTGCCGGGGTGGCCCAGTAATCGGCAACGCCCCAATGTTCCTGGTCGCTGACGTAGGGCACACGATTAAAGAAATCATTCACCTGGCGCAGCACCGGCATTTCGTACTTGCCATCACTGGAGGCGACAATAGTCCTGGCAAAGTCTTTACCAGCCATTGCACTGATCTTGCGTACCGCGTTTTGCATTTGCGCCAGACGACGTGGCCCCTCGGCACCAAAGCGCTTGGTCATCGATTCCAGTAAACCATGCGAAAAATCCACCAGGCCGGAAAGTGCACCGGGGCTGGCGAAGGCAAGCAAGACACTGAAAACAAGGGCAATTTTTGCTACCGTACTTCGCATGTGCAAGTGATCCGTGCAACTGAATAGTGAGTCAGGATGCGCATAAATTCACCCTCGTCACAGGCTACCTGGCATCCATCCTTTGCCTGTTAGTGTATCTGTTTATGGCAATGGCCTGATAGTGCTGATGCAGATAAACATGCATAAACCGCATACAATTGGCGATTCGGTCAACACTACTAGCATCCCGATAGTAAAAAGGAAACCCCATGTCAGCCAGACCACCCATCCGCATTGATTTGCGCAGCGATACAGTTACCCGTCCCACCCACGCCATGCGTGCTGCCATGCACGCCGCCGAAGTGGGTGATGACGTGTACGGCGATGACCCCACGGTCAACCGTCTGCAAGCCTATGCTGCTGAACGGTTTGGCTATGCGGCAGCGCTGTTTGCCTCGTCCGGCACACAAACCAATCTGCTGGCCTTGCTGGCACATTGTGGCCGGGGTGACGAATACATCGTCGGACAGGAAGCGCATACCTACAAATACGAAGGCGGTGGTGCCGCAGTGTTAGGCAGCATACAACCGCAGCCACTGACCAATCAGGCCGATGGCAGTATTGCCCTTGGCGATATCGCCGCCGCCATCAAGCCGGATGATTTTCATTTTGCCCGCAGCCGTTTGCTGACCCTGGAAAACACCATCGGTGGTCGCGTGCTGCCGCCTGCGTATGTGCAAGCAGCCATCAGCCTGGCCCATGAACGTGGTCTGGCAACCCACCTGGATGGTGCACGCATTTGCAATGCTGCCGTCAAACAGGGGGTGGAACTGAAACAGGCAGTGGCCGGTTTTGACAGCGTATCTGTGTGTCTGTCCAAGGGCTTGGGCGCGCCGGTTGGTTCAGTATTATGTGGCGACAAAGATTTCATCAAAAGCGCGCTTCGCTGGCGCAAGATGCTGGGTGGCGGCATGCGCCAGGCGGGCAGTCTGGCGGCGGCTGGCTTGTATGCGCTGGAAAATAATATCCTGCGCCTGGCAGAAGACCATGCCAACGCACAAATGCTGGCCAGTGGCCTACAGCAGATTGCCGCCTTACAGGTGCAGCCCCCCCAGACTAATATCCTGTATGCCGATATACCGTCAGCTGCCTGCACCGGCCTGGAAAAGCATTTGCTGGGCCGCGGCATACTGGCGCGTGTGACACCGCATATGCGCATGGTCACGCACCTGGATGTATCCAGGGCAGACATTGATGAAGTGATTGCCACCTTCCAGCATTATTTTGACACCTGGCAAGCGGCAAGCGAATAAATCAGTAAGATCTATTAGTCAGCATTAAAAATCGGGCTATAGATGATGACCCGATCTATGCTGATAGTCGTCTGGTCATCGCTGACCGCCAGGTTTTCAACACAAGGCATGCTGGCCATATCCTGGCCCAGATTGCTTTGAGGCCGCGCGACTTTGGCGACAATGTTAAACAGGCTGACGCTTTGGCCAAGCGCTGCATGGCCGGGATTTTCCAGGCAAAAATAGGCGATATTCTGTTCTTGTGCCTGCCCCTCATTGTCCGTCAACTTCATCGGGAAACTGATGCTGATCTTGTTGGCGGTATTGAGTATGGTCTGGGTCCAGGTATGTGTTGCTACATCATAGACGATGCTACAGGTCAGGATATCACCCGACCTGACAGCCATGCGCGGTCCGCCAAAGCAGCCGAACACCGGGCTGTCAGCGTTTTCGGTATTCACATACTGGCCAGAAATCCACCATCCTGCTTCTGGCAATTGTGTGGGGTTGGGCGCGCATGAGGTGCTTTGCACACTGCAGTAAGTCAGCACCGGCTGCAATACCCCACGTCCTATCGGCGCGAAATGATCGCCACCCGGCTGCAAGCCCGGCCAGATAAATAGCACCCCTTTATCGGTGCTGGCAAAGGGAACCTGCATGCTGGCCTGCAAAGAAACCCAGCCATTGCCCTGCGGCGCGCAAAGGCTGACGATGCGTCCCTTGGGTGCCGGTTTTTCATATACATCGGCACCCTCCTCGAGACCCAAAATCGGTTTGCCAGAAAAAAACACCACGTCGCCCGCATGCAAAATCTGTTGCTTTGCCAGTATAGTAAAATGCTTTACATAAAAAAAGAAAGTGACGCGGTCATTGTCGGCCGCAAATGCCTTGGCCTCGGCCAGTGTCATGCACGGCTTGCGGCAGACTTCTTGCGCCCAGTTGGCCTCATCATGCATTACCACACCGGGAATTTTTACCCATTGCAGGCCAGCTTCTTCTTTGTAAAAGTTGAAGGGTTTCCTGGCTTCTGGTATGGCGATGTTCCTGTCTGTGTTTCTCATGATGTCTCCTGTGCCTGAGAACCTGTTTTCGATCTTACTGCGCGGGCGCAATCGTAAACTACGCGGGGCTCATGCGCTGCTCAAAATGCTCATGTACTTAGCGTACATTCCGCTTTTTGCGCGGCTCTTCGCCCCGCTGACGCTCGCTCGCTACAGATCATAAGCACGCTCTGACAGGCAGGCATTAGCTGGATCAGAATAACGGGATCAGGTCAGCGTATCTGATTTGACTTCTACGCTGCCATCAGTCTTTCTGCGCCTGTCACTGCTGACTCGGCTGTTTTTCAATATCCGTGACGGGTCCTGGCGACGGTCAGTCTTTCTTCTGTCGAAGCGTGGCTGTGTGTCACCCAATATGTCGCCTAGCCTGGCGTCATCGACAGCATTTTCATCATCGGTCGGTGACTGCTGTCCAAACAGATGGGCCTGCAGCCTCAGCAGCGGTGGCAAGCGATCCTGGAAACTGGCAAAGTCGCCGTAAAGGTCGGCTTTCAAGAGCGTGTCTGCAGTCGTGATTTCCTGTGCGAATTTCATGTCTGACTCCTGTTTCTAATTAAGACGTTTACTTCCCTGCCACTAAGGCCAGTTTGTGACTTGACTACCTATAGTCAAATTCCGTGCCAGCAAAAAAGTAGTCTTATGGCGGCTTTTGCGGCCGATACAGCTTGGTTTATGCTGGTTACTGCGTAAAAAGCCACTATTTACATGTCAACGCAGCTTTTCTCTACATGTAAATATCAGTCGCAAGCGACGGCTTGGCGCATCAAGCCCAGATTCAACAGGCCAGATGCGCTCTTGCCGGGCTTTGCCGGTTTTTTAGTAACGCGGTTGACGACCGGGGGATTCGGGCGGGCGGCTTTTTCTTCCGCTTTGACCAAACCCAAGGTGGTCGACCAGGCTTTATCTTTCGATGCCCAGGTAGTGGCCCACAGGTAAGGTTTTTCCATGATGGACGGCGCAGGTTCCGACTGTGAGCGCAGGCGCATGCGGGTTGACGTGTGGATGGCCGCCGTCCATGCTGCCTGCGGATCGTGGGTGGGCAGGCACATGGCGACAGTACCGGCACTGATACGGGTACGGCCCAGGTAATGGGGTGCCCGCTCTACATTCTTTTGTATCAGTGCACTACGGGTTTCGTGGTAGTACACATCATCCATCAGCAAACGCATGGCAATCTTGCGTGCCAGCCTGGCTTTCAGCGTCATTCTGCTTAACAGGATAAACAGCAGTACAGTGGATAAAATCCATAATATTTCAGTGGCAAACATTTTCTCTCTCCCAAATTGCAGGCCATCATCGCCCGCTGTATGTGGTGATATTTGCAAGCGGCGTGCCAGCTGCCTTCTACTGGGAGAGCAGGTATTTGTGATTGCAGGTTGACATGTCAAGCGCACAAATTTACATTGGTGCTTTACATATGCAGTACACACAATGAACGATACCGATTACACGCTGACCTCGCCCCTGTCCAGACTGTCTGACAATGCGGCGGCACTGCTGGGCCTGACTGTCGTCTGGCATCCGGATAGCCAGCGCATAGGCGAACAGTTTATTGCCAGCAACCCAAACGGCTTGCTTGAAATCAATCGTTTTCTGCCCCTGTTCCGTCATCCGGCCAAAGAAGGCCTGCCACTCGGGTATGGCGGTATCTCGCGCGACCCGGTGCGGGTGACGCGGGATGGTGATGATGGCATCGTCATCACCCCACCCACCAGCCGCATGGTGGTAGAAGTCAATGGCACAGAGATTGCCGCCCCGGTGGCGCTAAGCCGCGAGCAAATTGAATCTGGCGTCATCCTTGGCCTGGGCCGTGCCGTGCTGATCTGCCTGCACTGGATGCGCTGCCTGCCCAAACACAACCCTGCCCTCGGCTTTGTTGGCGTTGGCAGTGCTGCCATCGTCGCCCGCGACCAGATCCGCCAGGTCGCCGGCACAGAGCTGCCTGTCCTGTTATTGGGGGAAACCGGTACTGGCAAAGAAATCGCCGCGCGTGCCATCCATGCCTACAGCAAACGCGCCAACGCACAATTGGTCAGCGTCAACATGGCCGCATTGAACGAAGCCCTGGCCGCTGCCGACTTGTTTGGTGCCGTCAAGGGTGCCTACACCGGTGCACAAAATGCCCGCAAAGGCCTGTTTGCCGAAGCCGAAGGGGCGACATTGTTCCTGGATGAAATCGGCAATACCCCGGCCAGCATCCAGCCCATGCTGTTGCGTGTGCTGGAAAGCGGCGACTACCGGCCACTGGGTGCACAGCATGACCAAAAGTCCAGCGCCCGCCTGATCGCCGCGACGGATCAGGATTTGTATAGCGAAGGCTTCAACCAGGCCCTGCTGCGCCGCCTGGAAAGCTTCATCATCCACCTGCCACCACTGCGCGCCCGCCGTGAAGACATAGGCGTGCTGCTGTTGCATCTGCTCAACACCAGCAAAATGCCGAATGAAGTGGGCACCAACCTGCCGGTAGCCCTGGTCAGCGAATTTGCCAATTACGACTGGCCAGGCAATATCCGCCAGTTGTCGCATGTCTTGCGCCGTGCCTTGCTGGCCCTGCAACTGGGTGAAGTGCCACAATTGACCAGCCTGGTCAAAACCACCCACAAACCTGCCTCAACAGGGCCAGAACACGCCACCATCGCCGCCGACAGCAAAATCCCGCTGCCCGTCATCCCGCGCAAGAAATTGACCGAGCTGGGCGAAGACGATGTCTTACGCGCCATGGAAAACAATGACTGGTATATACAGGGCGCCGCGCAAGAGCTTGGCATCTCGCGCCCATCCATGTACAAGCTGCTGGACAGCCACAGCCGGATACGTCGCGCCGAACAGATACCGATGGAAGAAATTCGCCAGACACTGGAAACCAGCGCTGGCGATATTGAAGCATGCGCCGCGTTGTTGAAAACGCCTAGTGAGGCGTTGCGGCGGTATTTGAAGGTGGTGGGGGTTTAGGCGCCAGTGCCAACGTCACATTCGGGGTCCCAAGTGAAGGACATTGGGCTACCGTATACGATAGCAGTAAATGATCCTACAAAAGTAAATCTATGGCTAGGATCACCAGCGCTGTAGCTACTACTTATTGTCACGGTAAAACCGGGGTTAGACGTGCTATTCAATGCAACCTGGTATCCATTATTTGCAATAGAGGTACCGTTTACGAATGGGTCATCAAAGTTTCCATTTTGTGTCACTGGATAGGCGTTAACTACGCTGTTTGAAATCGCCGTTGTACTTGGTGGTTGCGTGTAACCATGCTCAACAAAAACATAGGAATAGGTAATTGTGTCACCAGCGACAAAAATAGCACATCCGTTATCACCGGCTGGTGGTAAGTCGTTTATATACTGACCGACACATTGCTTATGTGCGTTGTAATTAAGTTGAAAATTGTAGGCAGCCAATTCTTTCTCCTTGTGTGTAAAGTACGTCTTAGATTTACATCATGAATAAATAAAAATAATGTTCATTTTTACTACTTGATTGACACTTGCTTAGCTAAGCTCCATAGCATGAGATAGAGATTTTAAGATCAATATATAAAAAAGCAGCATGATTTCCTGCCCTCGCAAACACAAACATATAGCAATACAACTTCAGTTGTTAATTACTATTTTTGCGGGTATCGGTCATCTCGCCTCAAAGCAAGTAGATCAGGTTCTGCATCAATTAACTTCACGGGATAGCCAAGTTCCAGCGCTTTGTGAATGGCATCCAATGCAAGTGTTCTGTCTTCTAGCAATTCGTATGCCAATCCGGCACGAAAATGTACATCGGCGCTTTTAGGTGCCAATTCCAGAGAATGTTTTATCAGTTCAAGAGATTTTTCTTTATTCCCAATTCGTGCAGAATACAATCCCATGCGGGACACCAGAGTTGCGTCATTTGGAGACCGTTCCAGCCTCGGCTGGATAAGCTGTATTGCTTTTGTATACGCAGTTTGTGCTTCATTTTTTCGGCTTGGTATCCACAGCAACGCATCTGCTAAATTTGCCCATCCAAAGTAATTGTTTGGATTGCCTTTTTCATTCGAGACGGCTTGTTGAAAAGCTTCCACCGCTGCCAAATAATCTCCTTTTATGAACAAGGCATTACCTAGATTGGTGTACAAGGCAGCACTCGGTCTTATTTGCAAACCCTGTTGCAAAACGTTCAGTGCTTCGTCATTGCGGTTCAATCTTAAAAGTGCGGCATTCAAATTTGCATATGGGAGGACCGCATCAGGTTCCATTTTGATGCTTAGTCGAAACGCTTTCTCTGCACCCTCGGAATCGCCTTTCAAGTATTTAGCAGTTCCAATTTCACCCGCAAATACGGAATTGTTTGGAAATTTTTGAATAGCGAGCTCAGCAAATTTTATAGCTTCATCGAATCGATGTGCTTTTCTTAGTACCGTAGCTTTTATAAGCCAGGCAAAGTAATTTTCTGGGTCCAAGACTAATGCTCTGTCGAGATCAGCAAATGCTTGTTCATGCTTATCTTTTCTTGTCGCCGCAGCACCTCGCGCAACATAGCTCAAGGCCAATTGCCCGTTCATCTTGACTGCTTGCTGTGCACTTGCATCTGCCTTTTGTAACCAAATCTCGTCTTGCCCGTCAGTTGTATAACGAAAACTATAGACCAGAGACAAGCCCGCTACCGCAGCAGCACTATTACCATCATGTTTTAAGATAGTTTCAAAGCTTTTAGTAGCCCTGTCTAAGCTGCCAGGCCTATCGAATTGCTTCAGAGCTTCTAGACCTTGCTTAAGGGTTAACGATTCGGAATATGGCTTCAACGACATCTTGTCAAGTTCAAGATAAGGCACAGCCTGCCAGGTACCGTAAGCCAGTGCGATTAAGGCAGCCAATAGCAATAAGGCGCGTTTGGGTGTGCTAAGTTGTTTCCAGCCTTTGTTAGAGGTTATTGATTTGCTGTTATTCAGATTTGCTTTAACAGTCATCACACTAACCAAAGGCCGCAGCTTTTCACAAACCTGCTGCATACTCCCCAAACGCTTTTCAGTCTGCTTTGCCGTCATCGCCAGCACCAGCTTGACCAGTGCCGGGTTGGTATTGGCGGGGAATTCCCAGGTGTCTGAATTGGACTGCATCAGCGCGGCGGCCAGGGCCAGGCCGCTGGCGCTGGCGAAGGGGCGGGTGCCGCTGATGATTTCGTACAGGATCACGCCCAGGGCATAGATGTCGGTCTGGACGTTGACTGCGGCACCCATCATGCGTTCGGGGGCCATGTAGGCGATGGTGCCTTGTGGGTCAACCTGGCTTAATGAGGTGGTGGCTTGCACATCTGCCTGCGATGCCAAACCAAAATCCAGGATGCGTACCCTGCCGTCTGGTTCCACCATCAGGTTCGAAGGTTTCAGGTCGCCGTGGATGAGGCCGGATGCGTGCGCTTCCTGCATGGCTTCGGCCACCTGGCTGATGATGTTGATGGCGTGCTGTTCGCTGACTTTTTCTTGTTGCAGCAGTTGTTTCAGGGTATGGCCGGGGACCAGTTCCATGACGATGGACTGGCTGTCGCCTTCTTCTTCAATGGCAAATACTTTGACAAAGGCAGGGTGCTTCAGGGAGGCGGCAAGGCGTGCTTCTTTGATCAGGCTGGCGGGTTGTGCCATGCCTTCTATGTGTTTTAGCTGTTTGATGGCAACAGGGCGGCGGAGCTTGGTATCCCAGGCTTCGTGTACTTGGCCAAAACCACCTTCACCAAGGCGTTGTTTAAATTCGTAATGCCTTAAGGTTGTGCTGTCCTGATTGGTATTTTGCATTGGTTTCTTGCATGGTTATTATTTTTTGCCGCAGATTGTTCTAAGCAGCTATCCAACTACGCAAGATAGTTGCTAGTCGTAACCAGTTGTAACGGCAACAGTGTAGAGAACTTTATTACAAAACTGTGTATTCATGGTGACAAGCAAAGATATTTTATATGTAAATGACATGTCAACGATTGTTATTTACATGTAAATCGGAAGACTATATTTGCGTCACTATCCGCGACTTGCCTTGTTGTGAAATGATCAATCAGCTTTGATAATATTCACTTGCCCTTTTAGCATGGTCACAAGTTCTGCTTCAAACTGATCTGCCCATTTCTGCTTGACGCTGATGGTCATGGTGGTGGATTCGGTATAAATCAATTGCTGGACGGTGGCAGCAAACTTGTCGCTCAGGCGGCGTACATGTGATTCATCGGCATAGGCGCAGACGATATCCCATTCAACAAAATATTCGACTTCTATCAGTTGGGCATTCTTGAAGGCGTCGGATATGGCCTGGCCATAGGCGCGGGTCAGGCCGCCGGCACCCAGCTTGGTGCCGCCCCAGTAGCGCACGACAACGGCCAGGATGTTGGTGACATCCTTGTGTACCAGTACGTTGTACATGGGTTTGGCGGCAGTACCAGAAGGCTCGCCATCATCATCCATGCCAGAATCGCCGGTGCAGACCAGCGCCCAGCAGACATGTACGGCATCAGGATGCTGGGCACGTATGCTTGCCAGTTGCTGGCGCGCTTCGGCCCGGCTGTTGAGCGGATAGAGTTGTCCCAGAAAACGGCTTTTCTTGATTTCAATTTCGGCAAAAGCGGGGGCAGCAAGCTGGTACATGGGGAGTCTGGTGTGGCAAAGTTGGTATTTTGGCGGCTTATTGGGGTTGGGTATACAAAAAACGGCGCAAAAACTGTGTGGAGCCAAGTGTCAAACTTTGACAGTGACACGGAGTCAGCGAGCAAAAGCAGAGAGTGCTCTCTTGCCTTTCTCAGTGAACCTCTGTGTCTCTGTGCCTCTGTGTTGAGAGGTCTTGTCGTTTTGTTTTGGTTTCGACCTTGAAAGAGCCTGAATGCAAAGCCGAACCTGTCATCGCCGCACATTGCCAGCATTTCATTTGCTTTTTGCAGATGAATCCGTGACCTATGATGTACATCAAGCGGCTTGGTCCACAAGCATCTTATCTTTTGCGTTTGAATACCCTTGCGTTTGAAAACCCTTAGTTTGAAAACCCTTAACCGGAGCTAGAACATGTCTTCCGTACCAGACACCGCCCTGTTGCAGGCAGCCCGTCGTGCCTTGCGCCTGATGGACCTGACCAGTCTCAATGATGACGATACCAGGGAAAAAATCACTGCCCTGTGCAATGCCGCCAGCAGTGCAGAGGGGCAGGTGGCGGCTGTGTGCATTTATCCGCGCTTTATTCCGCATGCAAAAAAGATGTTGCTGGAATTGGGGTCGCCAGACATCAAGGTGGCGACGGTGGTTAATTTCCCCCATGGCGAGGCAGATATAGATGTTGCCGTGGCCGAAACCCGCGCTGCGATTGCCTATGGTGCAGATGAAGTTGACCTGGTCTTTCCGTATGCAGCGCTGATGGCGGGCGATACCAGCACCGGGGCAGCGATGGTCAGGGCTTGCAAGGCTGCCTGTGGCGACAAGGTGTTGAAAGTGATCATAGAAAGTGGTGAGCTGAAAACCGAGGCATTCGTTCGTGCGGCCAGCCTGCTGGCGATTGACGCCGGGGCTGACTTTATCAAAACATCGACCGGCAAGGTGACCGTGAATGCCACGCTGGCAGCTGCAGAAACCATGCTGACGGTGATCAGGGAAACTGGTGGCCACTGCGGTTTCAAAGCCGCAGGTGGCGTCAAAACCGTTGCAGAGGCAGCAGCCTATCTGGCGCTGGCAGATTCACTGTTGGGGCCGGATTGGGTGAGTCCGGCGCACTTCCGCTTTGGTGCTTCCAGCTTGTTGAACAATTTGCTGGCCTGCCTGCGCGGTGGGCAAGCACTGCTTGCTACGGAATATTGAGATGTTGCTGGCACAAGAGCTGATACGTAAAAAGCGGGCAGGGCAGGCTTTGGAGCAGTCACAGATCCAGGCTTTGGTCGCTGGCATGGTGGATGGCAGCGTGTCGGATGCGCAACTGGGCGCATTTTGCATGGCGACCTGCTTCCAGGGCATGACGGCAGCAGAAGGGGCAGCACTGACACTGGCCATGCGCGATTCTGGCACGGTCTTGCGCTGGGACGATCTGGATTTGCCCGGCCCGGTTGTAGACAAACATTCTACCGGCGGTGTCGGCGACCTGGTATCGCTGGTATTGGCACCCATGGTAGTGGCATGTGGTGGTGTGGTGCCCATGATTACCGGGCGCGGCCTGGGGCATACCGGTGGCACCCAGGACAAGCTGGAAGCCATACCCGGTTATTGCAGCACACCTGACCTGGCGCGCTTTCGCTGCGTGGTCAAGGACTTTGGCATGGCCATCATCGGCCAGACGGTTGACCTGGCACCGGCTGACAAACGCCTGTATGCCATACGCGACATCACGGCCACGGTGGATTGCCTGCCTTTGATTACCGCATCCATTCTGTCAAAGAAATTTGCGGCTGGGTTGGATGTGCTGGTGATGGATATCAAATGCGGCAACGGCGCACAAACACCGGAGCTGTTGCAAGCGCAATCGCTGGCACGCAATATTATTGATACCGCCAATGCGGCAGACATGGTTTGTTCAGCATTGATTACTGACATGAGCCAGCCACTGGCACCCAGCGTGGGCAATGCGACAGAAATGCGCGAAGCCCTACGCTATCTGCGCACTGATACCTGCCCGCCACGCCTGCACCAGACGGTATTGGCTTTGGGTTCAGAAATGCTGGTGCAGGCAGGCTTGGCCAGCAACGCCCTCGATGCCCAGGTGCGTTTGCTGGATGCCCTGCACAGTGGCAAGGCGGCGCAAGTGTTTGAGCGCAGTTGTGCGGCGCTTGGCGGGCCAGTCGATTTGTTGTCTGGCTTTGATCGCTACCTGCCTGCAGCAGGTGTGCAGCACGCTTTGCTGGCACCACACACAGGCAGCGGCATGGTTTTGAATCATATCGACACCCGTGCCATAGGCATGGCGGTGTTGCAAATGGGCGCAGGCCGCAATGCCGCTCCAGATTTGAGTGTGGGCCTGAGCCAGCTTGCCGAACTGGGGCAAAGCGTTGATGCGCAGACGCCGCTGGCCATCATTCACGCCAGGGATGAAGCAAGCGCGCAGCAAGCCAGCAGGCAATTATTGGCCGCCTTCAGTTTTGGTGAAGAGGCGCTGGTTCGCCCGCAGCAAATCAGGCACACCCTGCGCGGCTCTCTGCAATTTGCCACGCCATTTTTATCCCCTCAGCTTATAAGTGATAGCGCATGTCCACTCCCCACATAAATGCCGCAGTTGGTGACTTTGCCGACATCGTCTTGATGCCCGGTGACCCTTTGCGGGCCAAGGCGATTGCCGATGTCTGGCTAAGCGATGCACGCCTGGTCAATGCGGTACGCAATATGTGGGCTTACACTGGCACCTATCGCGGCAAAAGAATTTCTGTCATGGCGCACGGCATGGGCATACCATCGATCTGCATTTATGCCACTGAGCTGATACGTCATTATGGCGTGACCAAACTAATACGCCTGGGGTCTTGCGGTGCCTTGCGTGCAGATATAGAACTGGGTGATGTCCTGATTGCCATGGGGGCTGGCACCGACAGCAAGGTCAACCGCATGCGTTTCATGGACCATGACTTTGCGGCCATTGCCGACTATGCACTGCTGGCCCGCGCGGTTGAGACAGCACAGCGTCTGCAACTGCGGGTGCGGGTGGGCAATGTGTTTTCTGCCGACCTGTTTTATTCGGTACAGCCAGCCTTGTTTGATGTCATGGAAAAAATGCAGATATTGGCAGTGGAAATGGAACTGGCCGGTTTGTACGCCCTTGCTGCAGAACATGGCGTGCAGGCGCTGGGTATGCTGACGGTATCCGATCACCTGCGCAAAGGCGGCAGCATGTCGCCAGACGACAGGCAGAATAATTTTAATCACATGATGGAAATTGCCATGGAAACCGCGTGGTCCCTGAGCTGAGTCAGATCACGCGCCGTAGCTGCTTGGCCGGGCTTACTGGATCACAAAATTTTCAAAGAACACATCGGTGACGCCATCATGTTCGTTGGTTTCCAGGGTTTTGTTGACGCCATCCCTGATTTCTTCCATCAACTGATGCTTGCCTTCCAGGCTTTGCAAATGTTCACTGTCCTTGCTGCTCAACAGCAGGATCAGAGTATGCCTGACCTTGGGCATGAACATTTTGATTTTCTCGCTGACATCAACACTGGCGATTTGCAGCGCCATGCTGAGTTGCAGGTAGCGGTCGGTTGATGACAAATTGACGGTGAACGCTTCCAGCTTGGCGGTAGGTGCGCCAGCGGATGCACTGGCTTCCTTGCCACCTGAATTGGCAGAGGCCCAGCCGGTGGCCATACTAAGTGCAAGACAGAGGGTGAAGCTGATACGGGATATTTTTTGCATTACGTGTAATCTTTTACTCTATTAAATTGCTGTGCGGATATTGGTGATTCAGCGATGGGCGTCAGCTTAGCCTATCCGGATTAAACACACTGTTAAAGAAATATACTCAGATGAGGTAAGTGCGGTCGCCAGATGTGAAAAAGCCGGTTTCAAGTATTCTTGAAACCGGCTTATGCAAAAAACAGGCCTGATTATGTAAGATCAGGCAAAGGACAATAAGACAATCAGAAGATCAGGTGACTGTTGCCGTCGTGCCTATCCTTCTTTACACGGTCAGAGGTTTGTAACGGATGCGTTTTGGTTTGGCACCTTCTTCACCCAGACGTTTTTTCTTGTCGGCTTCATATTCCTGATAATTGCCGTCAAAGAAGCTGACTTGCGAATTGCCTTCAAAAGCCAGGATGTGAGTGGCGATACGGTCGAGGAACCAGCGATCATGTGAAATCACCATGACGCTGCCCGCAAATTCCAGCAAGGCATCTTCCAGCGAACGCAGGGTTTCCACGTCCAGATCATTTGACGGTTCATCCAGCAGCAAGACGTTGCCACCTTGCAGCAGGGTTTTCGCCAGATGCAGGCGGCCACGTTCACCACCAGACAGGTTGCCGACGATTTTTTGCTGGTCGCCACCTTTGAAGTTAAAGCGACCAAGGTAGGCGCGGGAAGGCATTTCAAACCGGCCAACGGTCAGGATGTCGGCACCATTGGCCACGTCTTCAAACACGGTCTTGGTATTGCCCAGGTCTTCACGTGACTGGTCTACCAGCGAGATTCTGGCAGTCTGGCCCAGTGCGACTTCACCACTGTCTGGCGTTTCCAGTCCCTTGATCATTTTGAACAGGGTCGATTTGCCTGCACCGTTAGGGCCGATGATGCCGACGATGGCACCTGGCGGCACCTTGAAGCTCAGGTTATCGATCAGCAGGCGGTCGCCAAAAGCTTTGGTGACGTTCTTGAATTCGATGACTTCATTACCCAGACGCTCGGCCACAGGGATGAAAATCTCCTGGGTTTCATTGCGCTTCTGGTATTCATGTTCGCTCATTTCATTGAAGCGGGCCAGACGGGCCTTGCTCTTTGCCTGACGCGCTTTCGGGTTCTGGCGTGACCATTCCAGTTCTTTTTGCAGGGCTTTCTGGCGTGCCGATTCGGTTGCTTCTTCCTGCTTCAGGCGTGCTTGTTTTTGATCCAGCCAGGAAGAGTAATTGCCTTTCCATGGGATGCCATGGCCACGATCCAGTTCCAAAATCCATTCGGCAGCATTGTCGAGGAAGTAGCGATCATGGGTAATCGCCACTACCGTGCCAGGGAAGCGCAACAGGAACTGCTCCAGCCAATCCACCGATTCTGCATCCAGATGGTTGGTCGGTTCGTCCAGCAAGAGCATGTCGGGCTTGGATAGCAGCAAACGGCACAGCGCGACGCGGCGTTTTTCACCACCGGACAAGACCGCTATCTTGGCGTCCCATGGCGGCAGACGCAATGCATCGGCAGCCATTTCCAGTTGTAGTTCTACATTGTCACCAGCCGAAGTAGAGATGATGGCTTCCAGACGTGCCTGTTCATTCGCCAGGGCATCAAAGTCAGCGTCTTCTTCTGCATAGGCGGCATACACTTCTTCCAGCTTGGCCTTGGCTTCAAACACTTCACCCAGGGCAGATTCAACAGCCTGGCGCACGGTTTGTTCAGGATCAAGCTGTGGCTCTTGCGGCAGGTAACCGATGTTTAGATTAGGCATGGGCACGGCTTCGCCCTGTATGTCCTTGTCTATGCCTGCCATGATTTTCAGCAGCGAAGACTTGCCGGAACCATTCAGACCCAGCACGCCAATTTTTGCGCCAGGGAAGAAGGACAGGGAAATATCCTTCAGGATTTGACGCTTCGGCGGCACGATTTTGCCGACGCGATTCATGGTGTAGACGTAATTAGCCATTTTCTTGATTTTTCATAGGGAATAAGAATGCCTGCAAGGATACCTCATGCGGGCGGGTATCGTCATATTTTGCCTGATTTATGTCGAGCTTGCTGCAAAAGCAAAATGCCGGGCATCGCAGGCATAACGGGCATGACGAGGCGCCGCTGCAGCACCAGACGCCTCGCCACAAGCCATATTTTGTGCTGTGCACCAAAGTTGATGTAGCTCAAATCCCTGCGAGTAGTGTGGATTTACACTTTATTCATCACTGTTGAAAAAGGAAATGAAAATGAAAAAGATCGTAATCGCACTCTCCCTGGCAGCTATCGGTTTTACTGCAACCCAGGCAATGGCTCAAGAACAGAGCCCATGGCAAGTGCGTGCCCGTGTGGTTAACCTCAGCCCTGCAAATAGCTCTGACCCTGTCGGTGGCGCTGGTGCCGCAGACCGTATTACCGTCAGCAGCAAAGAAATCCCTGAAGTCGATATCAGTTATTTCTTTACTCCAAACTGGTCGGCTGAATTGATACTGACTTACCCGCAAAAACATGATGTGATGCTGGATGGTGCCATCATCGGTTCGTTCAAGCATCTGCCTCCTACGTTGACGGCACAATACCATTTCACGCCAGAAGCCAAAATCAGCCCTTATGTCGGTGCTGGCGTAAATTACACCCGCATTTCTGATGTGAACCTGCTCAAGGGCGCAGGCGGTCTGGAAAATAGCAGCTTTGGCCTGGCGGTACAGGCTGGTGTGGATTTCAAATTGGATAAAAACTGGTCCTTGAACCTGGATGTGAAAAAAGTACAGATACGCAGCGATGTCACCATCAGTGGCGCCAAAGTCAGCGCCGTGAAAGTTGATCCTTGGCTGGTAGGCGTTGGTGTAGGCTACCGCTTCTAAAAATACAGAGCTAACTGTCATGTTTTCCCCTTCCGAGCAGGAAGGGGATTTTTTATTGGGCGGCGGTTTGACGTTTTGCCTTCCCTCCCAAGATACAGTGTGCCAATTCGCACACCAGCGTTCGCCAGCGAACAAATTTCCACCCTTTTATGACTTCCTGTCCTGCCTGAATTCAATCCAAGTAATTGATTTTAAATGAGTTAGTGATTGTGCCGACGATAGGCACGGAGCTTGCAAACCTGATCTGGTAATTTAACCCATCAGGTTTCAACATGGATCAGGCTATCAGTCAGGGCACACTACAGCAGCGGCGACGCAAGACGATCTTGCTCATCCTTGCTTGCCTCATTGTTGTCATGCTCGCTGCCTGGGTGCTGAACCGCGTCGTCAGCCCTGGTGTCAGCCTGGGTGAAATTCGTGTAGCGCAAGTGCGCGTTGGCGCGGTTGACAATACCATCAATGCGTCCGGCATCGTCATACCGGTACATGAAGAACAATTATCCAGCCCGAACCAGTCGCGCATCAGCAAGGTCATCGCCAAGGCCGGGCAGCAGGTGCATGCGGGTGAATTGTTGATGGTGCTGGATGACCACACCATACGCCTGGCCATTGATAATTTGCGTGAACAGATTTCACAGCAGCAAATCCGCGAACAGGTGCTGGCCATGGAAATGGATGCCGGCCTGAAAAAAATTGCCAGTGAAATCGAATTGATGGAACTGGATTTACAAAGCAACCAGGTCAAACTCGCGCGTTACCAGAAACTGGGCCCGGTGGGTATTACTTCGGCAGTTGATTTGCAGGCGGCAGAACTGGCAGTCAAACGCAATGAAGTGCAATTGCGCCAGCATAAAGAAACCCTGACGGATACCCGGCGTACCACCAGCAGCAATATTGAAGCGGCACGCCTGCAAAAATCCATTTTCCAGAAACAGATGGAATTGCAGCAAAGATTACTCGAACAAACCCAGGTCAAGGCGCCCTTCGACGGCTTGCTGACCTGGATGCTGGCAGAAGAAGGGGCCAGCCTGAACACCGGACAACTGATCGCCAAGGTGTCTGAACTCAGCAATTTCAAGGTGGAGGCCACAGTGTCCGATTTTTATGCACGCTACTTGAATGCCGGGCAGAAAGTCCGGATTGAATACAGTGGCCAGATATTGCTGGGCGAAGTGCAGACCATCTTGCCAGAGATACAGAACGGTACCGTGAAACTGATCGTCACGCTGGCACAGCCGAATCATCCGGTACTCAGGCATCGGTTGCGGGTAGAGGCGAATATCATCACCGAACAAAAAGCCCGTAGTCTCATTGTAGACAGTGGTCCGGCCATCAATGGCAAGGGGCGGCAGGATGTGTACATACTGGAAGCGGGCAGGGCCGTACGTAAAAGTGTGGAAATTGGTCTTGGTGACAGCAAGGTGGTGGAAGTAGTGCAAGGTGCCAGGGCAGGGGATCAACTGGTGATTTCGGATGTCAGCCAGTTCCGCCATCTGGAAAGTTTCCGGGTTACGCAATAAGTAAAACACAGGTAACTGTGTCAGAGATGCAAACTGATTCATCAATTGAGGATACGGTAATGATTAAATTGGACAACATCAGTAAAACCTACCAGACCGAGAAAGTGGAAACCCTGGCTTTGCGGGATATTAATCTGCATGTCAAAAAAGGCGAGTTTGTTTCCATTATGGGCCCCAGTGGTTGTGGTAAGAGTACGCTGCTGAACCTGATCGGCTTGCTGGACCGGCCAGGCTCAGGAAAAATCGCCATCGAAGGCCATGAAATGAAAGTCTGGCGCGACAAGGAACTGGCCAGTCTGCGCAATCGCACCTTCGGCTTTATTTTTCAAAGCTTTCATCTGATCAATGACCTGCGTGTCATCGACAATGTGGAACTGCCCTTGCTGTATCGTTCCTGCAGCGCCAAAGAGCGTCGCCGGCTGGCCGAAGAAGCCCTGGCAAGAGTCGGGCTGAGTGCGCGCATGGATCATTATCCCAATCAGTTATCGGGTGGACAGCAACAAAGGGTGGCAATTGCCCGTGCCATGGTGGGCCGCCCCAGTGTCTTGTTGGCGGATGAACCTACCGGCAACCTGGATAGCCAGATGGGGGCTGAAGTCATGGACATTCTGCTCAAGCTCAGCCACGAAGGCACAACCGTAGTCATGGTGACCCATGATGAACGTCAGGCCAAACAGGGTGGCCGTATCGTCAGGGTATTTGACGGCCAACTGGTTGCTTAGGAGCAGACCTCATGTTAAAGAATTATTTCCAGATTGCCTGCAAGGTCTACATGCGGCGCAAGCTGTTCACCGCCATCAATCTGCTATGCATCGTATTGACCATGGTGGTGTTGCTGGTCGTGACTGCCATGCTGCAAACCGCTTTTTATCCGGTTGGTGTGGAGGGCAAGAGCGAACGTTTCTTGCAAATCAGTACGATGTCACAGACATCCAAGGATACGGCTGTTAAAGGACGCTTGGGTTACAAGGTGATAGACCAGTACATGCGGAAAATGAAGACGGTAGAGAAAGTTGCTGCAGTGACCCAGACGCAAACCGTATCCGTGTATCAACAGGACAGGGTAAATGAATTCGTGCTGCGTCGTGCCGATGCAGAATATTGGCAGATACTGGATTTCAAGGTTTTGTCGGGCCGTGTACCCAGTGAAGATGACGTGAAGAACGGGCGGTTTGTGGCGGTGGTCAACGAATCGACAGCAAGAAAATTGTTTGAGAAGGAACCGGCCACGGGCCAGAAAATCAATGTTGGTGGACAGCAGTTCGAGATCATCGGAGTCGTCGCCGATGAACTGCATTTGAATTCGCTGGCAGAAATCTGGGTACCGGTGACGACTTTCCCGACGTCGGAATACCGTGATCAATACCGTGGTGATTTCAGTGTCTTGCTGATGGGGAAGAGCGCAACTGACTTGCCTCTGATCCAGGATGAACTGCAGCAGGTGGTGAAGCAGGTCAATGCCGACGACCCGGCGCATTGGGAACACACGTATATGTGGGCAGACGGTAAGCTGGATTTTTTTGCCAGGACCATACTGAATCACGACGAAGTCCCTGATTCAGGTGCCGTTCAATTGCTCAGTGGCATTTTGCTGGCGATGCTGCTTTTCATGTTGTTACCTGCCCTGAACTTGGTCAACCTGAATTCGGGCCGCATCATGGAAAGGGCGGCGGAAATTGGCGTGCGCAAGGCTTTTGGCGCGACCAATGGTGAACTGGTGGCGCAATTTGTCATGGAAAACATGTTGCTGTGTCTGTTTGGTGGGGTGCTGGGCATCATCATTGCCAAACTGACCCTGGTCTGGCTCAGCAGTTCTGGCATCGTTCCTTATATGAAGGTGGATTTAAGTTTTATGGTTTTTTTCTATGGTTTTGTTTTGTCGCTGGTATTTGGTGTGTTATCCGGGGTGATACCGGCCTGGAAAATGTCACGTCTTGATCCTGTGCTTGCCCTGAAAGGAGCGCCATGATGTTTTCCCACCTTTTGAAGCCGATCTGGAAACGCAAGTTCAAAAACCTGCTTCTGAGCCTGGAGATTTTGCTGGCTTTTTTTGTCGTGTTTGGCCTTGCCCTGATGAGTGTGCGCTACACCCAGCTATACCATATGCCCACAGGTTTTGCGTATGAGAATGTGTGGTCTGTCAGGATGATGGGTGTGGGCGATGCTGGCAAGAAAAATGAGACGGCAACTGCCCAAAATTTCCAGCGTAGCCTGGCTGCCTTGCCCGAGGTGGAGCAACTGGCTTACTTCAATTATTCACCATACAGCAATTCCACCTGGAGTTCGGCGCTGTATATACCCGATAGCAAACTCCGGTTCAGCATCTATGTGATGGAAATGACAGATGATGGTCCAGGTGTGTTGAATATGAAGTTGCTGGAAGGGCGCTGGTTTTCAGCCGAAGACGAAGGCAAGACAGAAAGAGCCATCGTCATCAATAAAAAGCTGGCGATGGTCATGTTTCCCGGCAAGAGTGCTTTGGGACAAGTCATTACTGATAGCCAACCAGGCTCAAAGGATGCGCAATTATTGCGTATTACCGGGGTATTCGAGGCCTTTCGCAATAAAGGTGAATTCATGGCACCGACCAACTTTGCCATCATGCGCCATTCTGTCATCTCTTCCAAAGACAGGATGGAATTTGCGCTATTGAAAGTCAAGTCTGGTACTTCGCGTGCATTTGAAGCAAAGCTGAATCAACAATTGAAATTGATACGCAATGACTGGAGTTATAGAATTGCACCATTGACAGATATGCGCAAATCGAAGCTGACCGAAGATACCATTCCTTTGATGATACTGGTAGTGATGGCGGCCTTTTTGCTGATCATGGTGGCTTTTGGCCTGTTCGGCGTGCTTTGGCAAAATACCACGCAACGCATCCCTGAAATTGGCTTGCGTCGCGCCGTTGGTGCCAACAGCGGTGATATTTACCGGCAGATCATGACCGAACAATTATTGCTCAGTTCGATTGCCATGCTGGTGGGCCTGATATTCCTGATACAGTTGCCGCTTACCGGTGTCCTGGGTGAGGCTGCCAACTGGCCGGTGTTTTTCGTTGCCTGCCTGATTTCGATGGCGGTCATTTATGGCATTTCCCTGCTTTGTTCGCTGTATCCAGCCTGGCGGGCCAGCCGTCTAAGTCCTACGGAAGCCTTGCATTATGAATAAATGTGCGTCTTCGCTTGAGATCAACATGCCTAAAGTGTTTAAGATGATTGTTTAAGATGATTGTTTAAGATGATTGTTTAAGATTAGCCCTCAAAGAAAACAGCATGCCAGAAGCGACTTCCTTACCCCGTATCCTGATTATTGATGACGACAGTTCGGTACTGGTGTCGCTGGCCTTGCTGTTGAAGCAGGCTGGTTATGCCAGCATCAGTTGTGACGAGCCACTGCAAGCCATGCAGATATTGGCGACACAGGATATTGCCCTGGTGTTGCAAGACATGAATTTTTCAATGCAGACCAGTGGTGAAGAAGGTCTGTCCCTGCTGGGGAATATCAAAAAACTGTATCCCGCTTTGCCGGTGTTGCTGATGACAGCCTGGGGTTCCATTGCACTGGCTGTGCGTGGTGTGAAACTGGGTGCAGCCGATTTTTTTACCAAGCCCTGGGACAATACGCAATTGCTGGAGTTGATACGCGCTACGCTGGACCTGGTGCAATTGACGACTGCTGGTAAGGCAGACCGTCAGGCACTGGATAGCCATTTCGATTTCGCAGACATCATCGGTGAACATCCGGAATTGCTGAAAGTGCTGGCGACCATAGGACGTGTCGCCAAAACCGGTGCATCGGTGCTGATACTGGGAGAGAGTGGGACCGGCAAGGAATTGATCGCCGATGCCTTGCACCGCAATAGCCCACGTGCCAGCAAACCCATCGTCAAGGTCAACATGGGGGCCATCACGACTTCGCTGTTTGAAAGTGAAATGTTTGGTCATGTCAGGGGCGCATTTACCGATGCCAAAAATGATCGCAAAGGGCATATCGCCATGGCGCATCAGGGCAGCCTGTTCCTTGACGAAATTGGCGAGCTGAACCGCAATGACCAGGTGAAATTGCTGCGTGTGTTGCAAAATCGAAGTTATCAGGCGGTAGGGGCAAGCAAGACTGAACAAGCCGATATCCGCATCATTTCCGCCACCAACCGTGAACTGGCAGAACTGGTCGCGAGTGGCGAGTTTCGTGAAGATCTGTATTACCGCCTGAATTTGATCACGATACGCCTGCCACCCTTGCGCGAGCGGCGTGCCGATATCCCGCTGCTGGCGCATAGTTTGCTGGCCAGGCTGGTACGCAGCTACGGCATGCCGGCGGTCAGCCTGGCACCGTCTGCATTAAGCTGGCTGACGGCACGCGCCTGGCCGGGCAATATTCGCCAGCTCAGGCAATGTCTGGAGCGCACTTTGCTGCTGGTGGATAAGCCATTGCTGGAACAAAGTGATTTTGTCTTTGCTGAACAGCATGAAGAAGCGCAGGAACAGGGCTTGCGCATCGATGGCATGACGCTGGATCAGGTTGAAAAAATGATGATAGAAAAAGCCATGGAACAACATCAGGGCAATATCACACATGTCGCCAAAGCCCTGGGCCTGAGCCGTTTTTCTTTGTACCGGCGACTGGAAAAACATCAGATCGCCACCTGTGAAACCGATGATGACGGAGCGTCGTGATGAGCTTGCAAAGGCGCTTGCTGGCATATCTGCTACTGGTACATGCTGTTTTCCTGGCGCTTGTCTTTCATGCTTATCTGGCCGAACCGGTGTGGCTGGTCTGCATGGAAGCTGGCTTGATACTTAGTTTGACGCTGGGTATTTACCTGGTGAAAACTGCATTGCAGCCACTGGATTTTGCGCATCAGTTTCATGAACTGCTGCAAGGTGAAAATTACGCCGCACGCCTGCGTAGTGGCAGCAATGCTGAAGTCAACAAACTGGTGCAACTGTTCAATCGCATGCTGGAAGCCCTGTACCTGGAACGCTTGAAACTGGGCGAGCAGCGTGGTTTTCTTGATAGGTTGCTGGAAGCCACACCCACCGCTGTCGTGGTGTTTGATTTCGATCACCGTATCAGTTTGATGAATACCAGTGCCCAGCGCTTGCTGGGGTTGAGGGATGCAGAAGGCCATAGCCTGCATGAACTCTTGAACAGCAATCAGACAGCGCAGGGCACGGCGTGGATGGCCACACTTGACAGCCTCGTCGCGGGTGAAAATACCGTCTATAGCGATACCGAAGGCCGTCGTTATCGCTGCCAGAAAAATCAATTCATAGACCGTGGCTTCCGACGTGATTTTTTGCTGATTGATGAAATTACGGCAGAGCTGGCCAGTTCCGAAAAAGCGACCTATGAAAAACTCATACGGGTGCTGGCACATGAGGTTAATAATACGGTAGCCGCCACAGGTTCGGTCCTGGAGTCTTTGCTGTTTTATACCAGCCAACTGGCGAGTGAAGACCGCGAGGATTTTTGTACCGCGATTACTGCGGTGAAAAGACGCAACGGCAATCTGGGTGAATTCATAGAGCGATTTACGCGTGTCGTCAAAATGCCGGAGCCCGAATTGAAACCACATGATCTGGCAGCCATGCTGGATGGCATTTTGTATCTATATCGCCAGCAATGCAGTGAACTGGGCGTCAGCTTCATCTGGACACGGCGCGATCCAATACCTGCGCTGATGCTGGATGCACATCTGATGGAACAGGCCTTGCTGAACATCATCAAGAATGCCATCGAAGCGGTAGAGATTGCCATCCGTGCGGGAACTGTTCATGCCGGTCAGCCGGAACAGGCCTATGTACATGTCGCCCTGAGTCATGATGCAGGCACGCACGCTGTGCAATTGTCGGTCACAGATTCTGCCGGCTTGCTGGTGGATGTACCGCATGGGCAATTGTTCTCCCCCTTCTTCACCACCAAGAAGGGGGGCCAGGGCATAGGCCTGATGTTTGTGCGGGAAGTGCTGAACCGGCACGGCTTCAGCCATAAACTGGCCAGTAATCAAGGCGGGGAAACCAGCTTTGACATCTTGATTGCGGATGCAAACTGAGCTGCAAGGAGGTGCCAGCAGCCGGCAAAAACGGGCTTTAAGGCCTGTCCATACGCAAAAAATCCAGACGACCTATAATCTAGCTCCGTTTTGCTCACTTATTGGAGATCCCTCATGTCTATTTCTATGTATGCCGCATCTGTTCCCGTCCTTAACCAGATGCTGGATAGCCTGAGTGACGTGCTGAAAAAGGCCGAAGCCCACGCCACTGCCAAGAATATCCCAGCAGAAAACTATCTGCAGGCGCGTTTGTTCCCGGACATGTTAGCCCTGGTACGTCAGGTACAGATTGCAGCCGATTTCGCCAAGGGCTTAGCTGGCCGTCTGGCGCAGGCAGAATTGCCGGTCTACGAAGATACTGAAGCAAGTTTTGCTGATTTGCAGACACGCATCGCCAAGACCAAGGCGTTTATCGCGACGCTGGATGCCGCACAATTTGAAGGCAGCGAAGGCCGCAATATCGTTTTGCGCCCCGGTACACCGAAGGAGCAAACATTTGGTGGCCAGGCATATCTGTTGAACTATGGCTTGCCACAATTCTTTTTCCACGTGACTACCGCTTACGCAATTTTGCGCCATAACGGTATTGAAATCGGCAAGAAAGACTTTATGGGTGTGCGTTAATTAATTGGCATGGCTTGTAATTAAAATTGCGACTCATTTGCAAATGAGTCGCAAATAAGCCGCACAGAAGTTGTAAGCGAGTTGTAAATAGGATTGCAAAAAAAGCGGCCACGGATTGATCCATGGCCGCTTTTTTTTAAAAAAATTAGTGCAGCAGATTGAAATAAGCCAGTGCCGCCGCAGCTGCCAGGCATAACAGCAGTGCCAGTGTGTAGGAAGGGGCGTTACTGTTGGTATTGCTGGTTTTGGCAATGCTGTGGCGGTTCTTGCCACGCCCCAGGTCGCCGGCCAGTTTCTTCCTGTTGAAATCATCAGTGAACAAATCGATGATGGCGACAGAGTCCAGTTTCAGCAGTTTTGCATAAGTACGCAAGAAGCCACGGATGATGGCCGGTTCTGGCAGCGATATATAGTCATCTTTCTCAATGGCATGTATTTGGCGCGGAGCCATCTTCAATTGCGCCGACACCTGCTCCACCGACAAGCCCAGCGCATTGCGTGCAGCAGACAGCTTGGCTCCCGGCGATGTCGCCTGCCTGAGCGCTTCGGCTTCGACCAATTCGGTAGCAATGGGTTGCCCAAGCCGGGATTCTATCAATTCCTGATAATGAAATGAGCCCGTGACTTCTGGCATGGGCTGCACACTGTGTTCAGAATCTTTCATTACCGTGCCTTTTGTGAAAACTGGGTGCAGATTGCATAATGGAGTCTCTGTTTAGAGTTTGTTAACAATTCCCTTATGAAAAAAACCATAGCACCATTCCCAAGCTGGAATTGCTCAGTTTGGGTGAGCAATTGAGCCATAAAATGATGCTTTTATATACTCAAAATGTGCCGGATTTGCCGGACACATGTATGTAATGGTATTCAACCTTACTTTATAGCACTAAATATGCCAGTGTTGCTACTAAGTATCTTTATAAACTTAAAATTGGGATTCAGCTAGTCGCTGATTTACAGATAATCGGGTAAGCTCCAGTAAACGTGGCAAGATTTCACTCTGTTTGACACTTTGGGTTGATACTTTGGGTTGATACTTTGTTTAAGACTTGAATTGTTATAAATGCAAAATCATCCGGTCTGTCATGGGGCATTAATATCTGGTCACGCAATGAAAGACCTGTTTTCCCAGATATATGTGAAATATTAAAACGCGACATCGTAAGATTATCTCAATCTGCCTGCTCAGGATACTTATTTTCAGGCGTCACAAAATGGTTTTGGAGTGCCACTAATGATCAAAATAGCTGTTGTTTCCTATAATAATGAAGCACCCTCCACCTCGAATTTTGCAGTGTTTGGCAGCCAAAAAGAAACAATAGGACGTAACATAGATAACTTCCTGATTTTGCCTGATCCCAAACACTTTGTTTCACGTACCCAGGCCAAGGTCTGGAGTGCGGGCGGCAGGCATTTTCTGCACAACCTGAGCCTGGCCAACCCGATTCTGGTCAATGGCAAGGAAATCCCTGCAGAATCTGACCAGGAAATCCAGGCCGGTGATGAAATACAGATAGGCCTGTATGTATTGCAGGCTGAATTAATAGCCGAGGTGCAGGAGGAAGTTACGATGGCAGCTCCAACTCCATCGCCACCAGTGGCCGCGGTTGTCGAGCCCGAGGCCAAACCGGCAGATGTTGACCATATCGCGCCCGAAGTGCAAGCGGATGAGCAGAAAGCGAATACCGGCTCACCAGCCCGTGCGCCATCCAGAAAACTGCCGCCCAATATGCAGGTGTCCAATGTGCAGCCGCCGCAGTTTTTGCTGCGTCCCGATGTCGTGACGGGTCAGGCCAGTCTGCCTGAACAGGCGGAGGTCGTTGTCGACACAGTCGATGTTGCCAGCACAGTCGATGCGGCCAATATGGACGATGCGGCCAACACCGCCGATGTCGCCAGCGCAGTCGATGTTGCTAATACAGCCGACGTAGCCAGTACCGACGTCGCTAACACAGCGGTAGAAGCTGTCAGTGAATCACCCGCGCCAGCGGCACCAGCAGCCAAACCTAAGGCCGCCAACAGCAAACCGTTGGCCAGCAATGCCGAATTGATGCAGGCGTTTTTGAATGGGGCCGGTCTTCCTGAACTCACTCTGTCCGCAGGCCTGACGGTAGATTTGATGGAAACCCTGGGTAAGCTGGTGGCCAGTTCGGTGCAGGGCGCGATGGAAGAACTGTCGCAGCGAGCCTTGCTCAAGCGAGAAGTGAAAGCAGAAGTAACGATGGTTGTCTTAAGAGAAAACAATCCTTTAAAATTTTTCCCCGACAGTAAAACCGTGCTGACGCAGATGCTGCGCAAAAAAATGCCCGGCTTCATGGCACCAGCCGAAGCCATGGAAGATTCGTTTTTTGATATCCGCGCGCATCAAATGGGGGTGGCAGCAGGTACCCGAGCAGTGATGAATGCTGTGCTGGAGGCTTTGCAGCCTTCCAATGTGGAAGAACATCTGAACGCGCCAGGTTTGCTTGAACAAGCCATGCCCGCGCGTCGCAAGGCAGCCATGTGGGATCAATTTGGTATTTTGTTCGAAAACATTTACTCTGGCAGGAAAGATGACTTTCAGGCTATGTTTGGCAAAGAATTTTTAGCGGCGTACCAGAAAGAAGTTGAAAGAGCAGAAGTCAGTCACCTGGCTTTTTAAGTAAGCACACACTTTATGGCCAAGTCCCATGCATCTGGACACAGCGCAGATTACTGCGATAGGTAATAGAAGTACGAATGAGGATGCGCTGGCCTGCACCGTGGAAGACGAAATCGTCTGTTTCGTCATGGCCGACGGTACCGGTGGGCATGTTGGCGGTGAGCTGGCGGCCCAACTGGCGACCAACGCCATCATAGAGAAATTTCTGCAGGAAGCGTCGTTTAGCGCCCACGCGCTGCGCTCCTACCTGGACTGGGCCATCTTGAAAGTGGCGCAGGGCAGGCAAGCGCACGCCAATCAGCGACAGATGAGTACTACCATCGCCGCCCTGTTGATAGACCAGAGCAATCGCTGCGCTTTGTTGGCGCATATGGGTGACACCAGGATTTACCAGTTTCGCCAGGGCAGAATCAAGACCGTCACCAAAGACCATAGCCAGGCGCAGATGATGGTGGATGCCGGCTTTGCCGATTACGGGCAGATACGCCGCCACCCCAAGCGTAATGTATTGTTTGCCGCGATCGGTGCGGAGGGCGGTTTTACCCCTGAAGTGACTACCGAAGCCATAGAATTGCAGGATGGCGATGCTTTTTTGCTATGCACGGATGGGTTTTGGGAGTGGGTTTATGAGCATGAAATGGAATATTGTCTGGCGGCATCCAGGACGAGTAATGAATGGTTAAGTAAAATGAATGCCATTGCAGAAAAAAATATTAATACGTCAAAAGCCATTAGCAGGGATAATTTCTCGGCTTTTGCTATTTGCTTGCATGATAAGCCAGTGGGAAAATGACAGCCGGGACCAAGGTGCCATATGCAGACCTGGTCCCGTCTTGAAGCTGCCCATATAGCCGAATGAGCAGTGAGTGGCCAGGATTTGAACCGTAGCAGCGCATTTCAACATTACCTCTCCGAGTAAGCCTTGAACACAGAAAACGTACTCGCTAACGAAGCACCAGTGGCATTACATGCCGGTACCGAGAATTGTCTCGTTGCCGGCACGCGGCTGAATGACTTTGAAATTACCGGAGTATTGGGTGAGGGCGGCTTCGGGATCGTGTATCTGGCGTTTGATCATTCCTTGCAGCGCACGGTCGCCATCAAGGAATATATGCCTGGTTCGCTGGCCGGAAGGGCGGCCGATACCAGTGTGGTGGTCAGGTCTGAGCGCCACAAATCCACTTTTGACGCAGGCCTGAAGAGTTTTATCAATGAAGCGCGCTTGCTGGCGCAATTTGATCATCCCTCCCTGGTCAAGGTTTATCGCTTCTGGGAAGAAAATAAAACAGCTTACATGGTCATGCGCTATTACGATGGCCATACCCTCAAGGATATTGTGAATAAACGCCCGCAACTGGTGACAGAAGCCTGGCTGCGCTTTATTTTCAAACAGATACTGGAAGCACTCGATACCCTGTACAGATCCAAGATTCTGCACAGGGATATTTCGCCAGACAATATCATCGTGCAAAAGAATGGTGTCGCCGTCCTGCTGGATTTTGGTTCTGCCCGTCAGATCATTGGTGACATGACCCATGGCATGACGGTGATACTGAAGCCCGGTTATGCGCCGGTTGAACAGTATTCGGATGAAACCGATATGCCACAGGGTGCATTTACCGATATCTATGCGCTGGCAGCGGTGATGTATTTCGCCATCATGAAAACACCGCCACCAATGTCGGTCGCGCGGGTAGTCAAGGATTCACTGGTGCCGTTGCAAGACAGTGAACGCCCGGGCTTTAGCGCCAAATTCTTGAAAGCTGTCGATCAGGCTCTTGCCATACAACCGCAAGACAGGCCGCAGTCCATCGATGAATTTCGCCTGTTGCTGGGCATCAGTTCTTTTGCTTCCACCCGAAAATCACGTAAAAGCAAGCCCGAGCACGGCGGTGATATGCCTGCATCTGTAGCCGGTATGTCGCCTGATAAGGTCGTTACGCTTGGAAGGTCCAGGACTTCTGGCAAGACGGTCGCCGGAGAAGAAGCCGTCGAAGCCGGGGTGATCAGCCAGGTGAAATCACACGGCAAACTATTGCTGGCCGGTGGTGTGGTGGTGGCTGTGCTGATTGCAGTACTGAGCGTCACCTTGCGCAGCGGTCCGCCGCCGCAGGCTGTGCCAGCCCTTGCCGGTAAAACCGCGACGCCGCCCGCTGCCGCCAAAAAGGCTGAAAGTGGTCCCGCTGCTGTTACGCCGCCTGCACCTGCCTCAGTTGTCTCGGTTGGCGCAGCGCTACCAACGGCACCCACCGCTGCCACCACACCAGTTGTCAGCAGTACCGCTGCCGTCAGTCTGGCACCCCCGTCTGCCAGGGAAGTACAGGAAAAGCAGGCATGGGACAAATTGAAAGATGATGCCAATGCCACGCCTGAAGCGATCAGTGCATTTATACAGCAACACCCGAACGGCAAGTTTACTGATATTGCACAACTACGCCTGAAGGAAGCCAATAAAGTGGCCGCAGCCAAGGCTGCCAGTACCCCAGCCGCTGGCAAGCTGACGGTCAGGCTGGCCATCAGGCCATGGGGTACGGTGTTTGTCGATGGTATACAACAAGGTGCCAGCCCACCGTTGAAACAATTGAGTTTAACTGCTGGCAAGCATAAGATCAGGGTGACGAACCCGGGCTTCCCTGATCTGGTTACCGAGATCGACGGCAGCAAGACGAATTCGGCTGCCATCGAACATGAGTTCAACAGTAAATAAATCCGGATAAAAATGAAGAAATTAATTCAACAAGTGTATATGGCCGGGCTGGTGCTGGCATGTACGGCATTGCTGGGATGCGAAACCGCACCCACGCAGGCACCTGCACCCAACAAGCCTGTGGGCAGGCAAAAAGAAATCATCATCACGCCTCCCCTGCAGCCGCTGGATACGACGCCGGCACCACCGCCGGTAAGTCCGGATGTGCAAGCCATGAAAGACGGCATGGCGCTGTATGATGCCGGTGATTACAACGGTGCCCTCAAACGACTGGGGTCGCTAGATATCTGGAATGGCCATAACAAGGATTTGCAAGTGAATGCGCTGAAGTTCATGGCATTCAGTTATTGCGTCACTTCCAGGGTGCAATTATGCCGCCAGCAATTTGATCGCGCGTTGAAGCTGGACCCGACGTTTAATCTGTCACCTGGCGAAATCGGTCACCCTATCTGGGGCCCGGTGTTTTTGAAATCCAAGAACGCCATCCAGAAGAAATAATCTGCCAGGCAGACGGCGGTAGGTGGAGGGCTATCCTTCACTTAATTTTTCACTTAATTTTTCACTTAACTTAAGCAGTCTGCCAGTGGACTGTAACTTTGAAACAGAAGTGAAAGACGCTTGCCCGGCGATCAGGGCAAGACAAGCTTAACACTTATGCACAGCGATAGTGAACTATCGCGAGCCTTTGCAACGCAGCCATGGTCGTCGCGCAAGCGGAAGGCACTCTGTTTTCTACTGTTACAGTCCACTTTCCCCTGCATAATCAATCAATGCCAAATGGCGCATCGACTGCACGGCTTTGTCCGGTGAACCAGCGCGGCCCCTGTTCTGCCATGTAGAAATGATCTTCCAGGCGGATGCCAAACTCAGCTTCTATGCAGATCATGGGCTCGTTGCTGAAGCACATGCCAGCGGCCAGCGGGCGCTGATTGCCTTTGACCAGGTAAGTCCACTCATGGATATCCAGACCTATACCGTGGCCGGTGCGGTGCGGCAGGCCGGGTAACTGGTAATCGGGACCAAAACCGGCTGCGGCCAATACCTTCCTGGCGGCGGCATCAACCTGTTCACAGGGAATACCGGGCTGGGCGGCGTCAAATGCGGCTGCCTGGGCAGTTTTTTCCAGCTCCCAGATATCACGCTGGCGTTGGCTGGCTTGGCCGAACACATAACTGCGGGTAATGTCCGAGTTGTAACCGTGCAGCTTGCAGCCGGTATCGATCAATACCATATCACCATCGCGCAGGAATTGTTCGCCGTCCGGCCCATGCGGCATGGCCGTGGCGGCACCAAAGCTGACGATGCAAAAAGTCGATGCGCTGCCGCCATAGGCACGATGAGCCTGGTCAATGAAATGCGCGACTTCAAAAGAAGAGATGCCTTCGCGCAAAATCCTGGCCGCCTTTTTGTGAACTTCCAGTGTGATGTTTTTCACGGACTGCATGATGGCCAGTTCTGCCGCTGATTTATGCATGCGGCATTCTGCCGTGATCGTGCTGCCATTGATGATACGTGCCAAAGGCAGGGCACGGCGCAAGCCATCAAACACAAAAAAGGGAGCGGCTTCATCCAGGGCCAGCACATCGCTTTTGCAATGCAGATCCTGCAGGCAGGTTTTGAGCAGTTGGCAGGGATCTTCTTCTTCCTGCCACAGACGGATATCGGCTTCGGCACCCAGGGTTTCGCGCAGCTTGGATTCTTCAAAGCCAGGGCAGATATAGCTCAAGCTGGCGTCCGGCGTCAGGATGGCCGCAGTCAGGCGTTCGCTGGGATACCAGCGCAGGCCGGTAAAATAATACAGGCTGCTACCGGCTGGCAGGATCAGGGCATCGATCGCATTGTCTTGCATCAGTCTGGCGGCCTTTTCCACGCGCGCCCGGCGTTCTGCAATGCTGATGGGCGATACCATTGCGGTGCCTGCCTGTATGCCGGCCAACTCCGTGGCAGCCGTAGAACCACCTATACCTGATGTCATTCCCACACTCCGTAGTAGCCAAAATGAGTAGACTGTCACAGTCCATTAGCGACAAGAGCATAGTATAAACAGCGGCACGGGTCTTGCCGATTTACCCGTGTCGGCATGACGAAATTGGCATAGCAAGACAGGCAAATGATATGGCTAATTTAGGTCAATATTAGGTCAATACGCCCTAACTAGTAATTCGCAGCCTTGGCTTTTCTTGGCGTGGGCACAAAATCAAACTGCCATTTCACTGGCGGGGTCTGGTCATTGACTTTGATCGTCTGCATCAGCGGTTGTTTGATGCTGCCCATATTCGGATGCCAAGCCCTGATTTCGTAGTTACCATCCGGCAGTTGATCCAGGATGGTGGTACCGGCCTGTTCGGTTTTGGCGAAGTAAGGGGTATCCACCGCCAGCACATAAGCGCGCATCCAGTTATGCAGCAGGCAGTACACAATCACGATGCCAGGTTTGTCGAATATTACTGGCGGTGGCACCACGCCGCGCTCATAGGTCTTGATTTCAAATTCCTTGACGGCAGAGAAGGATTTCACATGGTGCTCCATCTTGTCGTAGTTGGGAAACTTGACCTGTGTGCCGACCCTGATCACGGTCACGTAGGGTGAAAATTGCATATCGCTTTGCGAAATCGTGGCCGCTTCGGTTTTGCCCGCTGGTGGCAGGGGCGTACCTATGGGCGTGGCATACACCACCACATCGGCCATGGCCGCGCCATTTTTATCCACGGCCTGGATGCTCACTTTGGCTGCTGCGGCCAGTGATGGCAGGCCAGCAAGCAGCATGCAGGCCAGTGCCAGCCTTGGTCCCAGGGTGTGTGCATTGACGGATGCCAACCAGTTTTTCATGGGGATTTTCTGCCTTGATAAGTAGCTCATCTTATTTGGTGACTATAGGGCGTTGCATAGGGGCCAGTTTGGCGATCAGCCGGTTCTGGACTGAAGAAGGAATATTGTGTTTTTCCATGGCGACCTGCAAATCTTCGGCCAGCGCGTTGAAGTGGGCATTGGTGATTTGCATGTCCTGATGAACGTCGTCCATGCTACGGCCGCTGTATTTGCAAGGACCGCCACTTAAGTCGCAAAATTGCTCGGTGAGCATTTGTGCCAGTCTTTCGGTATCGGTTTCTTTGAAAGCCTTGTTGATACGCGGATCTTCCAGCACGATGGCGACGAAGGAGTTGACGAAGGTATTAATGCCTTGCTTGGCCCCCAGGCTTTGATACAGGGCATCATTGCCGGTTGCAGTTTGCGCCTGGGCGGACAGGCTGACGAGCAGGAATAAACCGCATACGGCTTTGCTGAAACGGGAGATGGAAATCATGATATGTGCTTTCGATGTATTGATACTGATCGTGGGTGTCTGCAGGTGTCGCATCCAGAAAACAGGGGCTTAAAATCCGGCCTGTACAGACAGATACCAGCCACGCTGATTCTTTGGATTGAATATGGTGATGTCACCCAGGGTGGCATAGGCAGCGGTTACTGACAGGTTCTTGGTGGGGAACCAGGCGACAAAGGCATCGTAATAATCCTTTTCATTGTCCACGCCCAGATTACGCGGCTTCATGCGGTACTCGGCCCCGACTGCCAGTTTGCGGTTGATGAGGTAGGCGACCGAGGTTTCCAGCCTGGCTTGATAACTGTCTTTCTTGTCGCCCCCAAAACCCAGTATGCCCATCTGATTGGCCTTGGTCATGCGCAATGTGCCATTCAGCAGCAGGCTTTGTTCCAGCAGGATCTTGGTGGCTGCGACATAGTAATCAACGCCACGGTCATCCTTGGCCCCCAGTTGCTTGACATTGGTGACGCCCAGTGCGCCCAGGCCGCCTATGCCCTTGTTGCGTTTGGCCATGGCACCGACGGCGATTTGCGGCATCCAGCTATCCTGCTCATACACGGCATCACCGGCAACTTTGACTTTGATACCGAAAATATCCTGCTTGATATTCAGTGCATTCAGCGGAGCCAGGCTACCGGTAAATTCTTGCGTTGCCAGTGACAATTCCACGCGGTCGGCAATGCCGACGGCCACGCCATAGGTTTTCAGGCTGTAGTCCTGGGTGTTCACCTGGGTCAGGTGGGCATTGGCACCGTAGCTGTCGCGTGTGCCATAACCGGTGATCAATGCCCAGGGCGTCAGGCCACCACCACCGGCACCTTCCAGCTGGCTGACGCCACCGGTGGCGGTCAGCTTGCCCATATCAGGTTTCAACATGTCTTGCGCCAGGCCGGTTTGTGACCATGCGACGCAACTGCCGAACAGGACAGTCGTCAAGATTTTTCTGGTAGTTTGCATCATGTTTCCTCTAGGTTATCTCGCTTTAACTTGCTACAAGTCGCTTTTTTACCTGGAAAAATCCAGGCTCCTGCTGTTTGTACGGCGCAAATCGAAAATCGGATTCAGGTCAGATGCAAAAGTGCTGAAAATTTATGGTGGCTTGGGTTTGGGAGAGACGATGTCTTTTTTCATGGGGGCCAGTTTGGCCATGAGTTTGTTTTGGGTAGAAGAGGCTATCGCCAGTTTGTCCATGGCTATTTGCAAATCTTCGGCCAGGGCATAAAACTGGGCAGCGTTGATGCCCAGGTTTTCATGCACCAGCTTCATGTCATCGCCGGTGTATTTGCAGGGGCCGCCACTGATAACGCAAAATTGCTCTTTCAGTAATTTCGCCAGGCGTGGCATATTGGCCTCTTTGAATGAGGCCTTGATGCGTTCATCCTGCAAGACCAGGCCCAGCATTTCATCGACAATCTTGCTGATGCCAGGTTCATTGCCCAGTGCCTGGAACAAGCTGTCCTGAGTAACTTGTGCCATTACCTGGCCGGCACATGCCAGCATCAGGCTGACGGTCATTGCGGTGTGACGTAATTTCATCGGCATCCCCATTTGGTATCCCCACTTAATTACCGACCTGCAGCGACAGATACCATCCGCGCTGGGTTTTGGGATTGAAGATAGTGATATCTCCCAGATTGACATAGGCCAGCGTCAGCGAAAATTGCTTGTTTGGGAACCAGGCAAGGAAAGCATCATAGTAGGCTTTTTCCTTATCCACGCCCAGGTTGTGCGGCTTGCTGCGATATTCGACGCCAGCCACCAGCTTGCGGCTGAGCAGATAGGCCAGCGATATTTCCGGTTGCAACTGATACTGATTACCTTTGTCACCACCAAAACCAAGCAAGCCCATCTGATTGGCCTTGGTCATGCGCAGCGTCGCGTTCAACAGCAGACTGTGATCAAGGTCGAGTTTGGTGGCCGATACATAATAATCGATGCCGTGCTCATCCATTGCCCCCAGTTGCCTGACGCTGGTAATACCCAGTGCCCCCAGTCCTTTGACGGCCTGGTTGCGCTTGAACATGACACCGACAGCAACTTGCGGTTGCCAGCTATCCTGGTCGCTGACCAGATCACCGGCAATCCTGAGTTTGATGCCCAAGATATCCTGGTTCAGCTCCAGCTTGTCCAGCGGGGCCTGGCTGCCAGTGAATTGTTGGGTGGACAAGGACATTTCCAGACGGTCGGCAATCCCGATGGCGATACCGGCAGTCCGCAGACGGTAATCCTGGGTGCTGACCTGGGTGATATGCGCATTCACACCGTAGCTGTCTTCACTGCCATAGCCGGTAATCGTGGCCCAGGGAGTCAAGCCGCCGCCGCCAGCACCTTCTATCTGTTTGACGCCACCGGTCGCCAGCAAGCGGCCCTGATCTGGCATGGGCAGGTCCTGGGCGTGGGCACCAGCAGACGCCAGCATGCATGCCACTATCAGGGCAGGGCCAACATTCAGGGTGGTTCGCTTATTCAACATGGCCATATCAAGGACGTGCGCTGGGTGTCTTCAGATTAAACCAGAAGGTTTATTGTAAAGTGTTGACCATCAGTCACATGTCGCCAGCAGTATTTTATTGCTAAAATACCACAAAATAAATATGGGATAAGCGGGGAATAGGTGTGTAACGCGGCAAGTATCAACGTTTGACAAACACAGTTCCCTGCGTGCCGTTGGCTTCGCGTGCCGTTGATTTCATTTTTGCACGTGCCTTGGCTTGACCCTCGGTGGCAAGTTCTTGCAAGTCAGCCTGTTCCTGGGCACCAGGCAATATGGCTAGTTGAGAGAATAAATTCTGCGCCAGATGATAGTCGCGACGGTCAAGGGCCAGATCGGCCAGCGTGCTAATGGTCAGGGCATAGTTGCGGGAATTGGTCAGCATGGACAGCTGTTCCAGGGACTCATGCAATATTTGTTCTGCCATATCCAGTGAACCCGTTTTGCGCAGGGTATCGCCGATCTGCATCAGGCAATTACCTATACTGGGTGACCAGCCGGCAGGTTTGGCCAGTGTCAATGCCTTTTGCTGCCATTCGAGAGCCGCTTCGTAATTATTCATTCTGCTATAGGTATAACCTATATTGGCTGCGGTCAGGATGGCGCGGCGAATCTGCCCGGATTGCAGGCACAGCCTGTAGGCCTTGTCCAGGAATGCGATGGAATCATCAAACTGCTCGTTCAGGCCGGCATATAAACCAAGAAAATCATTCATCAGCGCTGCCAGCGCCGGATGGATATCCTTGGGCGGATTCCGGGTTTCAAAATGACGGTCAAAATAGGCTTTTGCCAGTTTGTCGTCGCGCAAGACGGCGATGCGTGCCAGGGCTGCTGCCGCGCATTGGCGACGCAGCACATCGTCGGCCTTGCTGGCTTCATCTATTGAGATTGCCATTTCAATATCGCATTCCACATGCTTGCCCTGGTCGGAAAAAATGAAACCCAACAAGTGATGGGCATCGCTCAGACAGACGGCATCCAGATGGACTTCGGGATGCCTTAGTATGGCTTGCACGATGCTGGCGGCAACATCCAGATCGGCATGCAGCCAGCGTTCTTCTGCGCGTATCAATTGCAGGCGCAAATACACCAGTGCCTTGTCGGCTTCCGAACGCCTGGATTTGTTGAGTAATATGCTTACCTGATCACATAAGCTGACTGCCTGGCGGCTATCGCGCTGGCGCAAGCCCCACGCCAGTGTCAGCATATCGTCCAGTTGTTCTTGCGCCACCATGTCGGCCAAACGCTGCTCTAACTGTTTAACTTCGCTATCGGTGGCGTATAAGTCCATAGTATGCTGCTTGTCCTGAGAGATTTTATCTCTTGAAGGAAGCGATTCAATTGTTGAAATAAATGAATGAAAAGGGAGTTCAGATGTCAATCTTGTCTCGCGAACTACCACAATACGCAAGATTTAATTCCTGTGCCGCCGCAGAAGTTGGTTTTAACAATTTTTAACGGTATATACTGAAAAGCTCGATTTTTTCAGCCCCAAAAATCGAAATCGAGGCACGTATCCTGCTTTTTACCTAAGTATTCTTTAACTTTTTTCCTGACCTTGATATTGTCGTTTTTGAGCCCGAGTATGAGTCGTTCGTCGTTGCGTCGTGAATTGGTGATCCCGATTACCGTGCTGGTAATCGGCGTGTCCGCTGCCATAGGTTGGGTCTCGATGAAGGCCGGGACGGATGCCGTATATACCCTGACCCAGCGGATTCTGGTAGACATGGTGAACCGCATCAATCATGCGACCGAAAAGCATCTGGATGGTGCCCTCATTGCGCTTGAATCAGTAGCACCCAGCGCAGGCAATGTACCCAAGGAACAGGCGTTTCCCACCGACATGAAAGTGCTGGAAGAAAAGTTCTGGGTTGCCAGCGGTTTGTTCATGGATGTCAATAATTATGTCTACTTTGGTGGCAATGATGGCCGTTTTGTCGGCGTCTACCGTATCTCCAACGGCATGGTGCAATTGTTCTGGCGCGAGCCGGAATGGAACAAGCGTTTTGTCTACCGCGTGGGGCATGTCGGCGATCGTGCCGAATTATTGCGCAGTGACGCATTTGATCCGCGATTAAGGCCCTGGTACCAGGCTGCCAGGGAATCAGAAAAACCGGTCTGGTCAAAAATCTATAATAATTTTTCTTTTCATTACCCCACCATCACCCTGGCCAAGGCGGTCTATCAAAAGAATCATGAATTTGCTGGCGTGGTGGCGACCGACCTCACGCTCAAGGAGTTATCCAACTTTTTGCGCAAGCTGGAAATCAGCAAGAACAGTGTCGCCTATATTGTCGATGCAGATGGTTTTATCGTCGCTACGTCGGGCCAGGAAATACCGGAAAGAACGGTGAATGGGGTACCAGAGCGCATGCGTGCCATCGACATGAAAACCCCACTCATTAATCAGACTTTCCAAAAGCTGGGGAATGCAAGCGCACTGACTTCAGGCACACAACCCATAGAAACCAGCATCGGTACGGTAGACGTGGCCATCTCGCCTCTGGGTATCCGTCAGGGCCTGAACTGGCAGACGGTCGTGGCGGTACCGCGTTCGGATTTCATGAGCAGCATCAACCAGGGGTTTTTGCAGAGTATGGTGATTGCTTTTGCCTGCATCATCTTTGCACTGACCATAGGGTTGACGATCGTGGAGCGTGTGGTCAGGGATATCCGCAAGCTGACTTCTGCCGCAGAAAAATTCGGCAATGGCGAACCCATGCCCGCCCTGCGCATCAACCGCACGGATGAAATCGGCAAACTGGCGCAGACTTTCACTGAGATGGAAAACAAGTTGCGCTTTGATAAACTGACCCAGGTTGCCAACCGCGAATCGCTGTTCGCCCAGATCAATTACCTGCAAAAGCAGGCCCTGGAGCACCCCGGAAAAATCGGAGGATTTACCCTGCTGTTTGTGGACCTGGACCGCTTTAAATCCATCAACGATAACCATGGGCATGATGCTGGCGACAAGGCATTGGTGATTATCGCGGCACGCCTGCGTTCAGCCATACGTGATACCGATGAAGTTGCCAGGTATGGCGGTGATGAATTTGTACTGCTGCTGAAAGACACCAGCAATTCGATTGACATCAATAATATGGTGGAAAAAATTTGCAGCGTGGTTGAACAACCGATAGCGCTGGATGATGTCATCGTCGGCGTCGGCGTTTCCATAGGTTGGGCCAGCTTCCCGGAAGATGGCGAAGATTATGTCAGGCTGATCAAAATTGCCGATAGCCGTATGTACAACCGCAAACGCGATCGCAAGTCAGCGCAGTCGGTTCATGCGGTATAAGGCTGCTAGTGGACTGTAACAGTTGAAACAGAAGTGAAAGACGCTTGCCCGGCGATCAGGGCAAGGCGCAAAGCAGAGCGATAGTGAACTATCGCGAGCATTTGCAACACAGCCATGGTCGTCGCGCAAGCGGAAGGCACTCTGTTTTCAACTGCTACAGTCCATTAGTATGCAGCCCTGACGCCGTCCTGCTGTGGAGGTATCACGACGCCGGATTGTTTTGCTGCCATTTTTCCAGCCACGCCGGTAAATCGGTCGAGGGCATGGGTTTGCTGATGAAATAACCCTGGGCCTGATCGCAGCCCAGTTCTTTCAGCAGGGCCATGACTTCAGCATTTTCCACCCCTTCTGCGACGACGCGCAAGCCCATATTGTGGCCAAGATCAATGGTGGATTTGACGATTTTGGTGTCATCAATATCTTTTTCCATTTTCAAGACGAAAGACTTATCGATCTTGAGTTCATCCACCGGCAAACGTTTCAGATAGGCCAACGAAGAGTAGCCGGTACCAAAGTCATCGATGGACAAGTCCAGGCCCATGGCATGCAGACGATCCAGCGTCTGAAAGGCCCTGACCGGGTCATCCATGATGGCGCTTTCGGTAATTTCCAGACAGAATGAGGCAGCATCCACCTGATGTTGCTGCAGGATCTGTGCAAACTTGGTGGGCAAATCCTGATCCATCAAATCCCTGGTGGAAATATTCACGGAGATTTTCAAGTGCAAGCCCTGCTTATTCCAGAGACTGCAAACGCGCGCTGCCTCATTCATGATCCAGTGTGTCAACTGGCGGATGAATCCGGTTTGTTCTGCAAAAGGGATGAACTGGTCGGGGAAGATGAAACCGCGTTCGGGGTGCACCCAGCGTACCAGTGCTTCCACCGCGATCACCTGCCCATGGTCCAGCCCGACCTTGGGTTGCACATACATGCGAAATGCCTGTTGTTCCAGCGCTGCCCGCAATTCACTTAGCAGTGACAGGCTTTGCTGACTGCCTTTGTCTATGTCCGGTGAATAAATGACGGCACCACTGTTCCCCAGCTTGGCTGCATACATGGCGACTTCGACCCGGCTTAACAAAGTATGGGTATCGCTGGCATGGTCGGGAAAACCGGCAATGCCTATGCCTGCGCCCAGGTCCACGGTCTGGTCTTCGATGGAAATCGGTTTTTCCAGTGAACGCAAAATCCGGTGGGCCAGGTGTAGCGCTTCTTCTTTGGAACCATTCGGCAACAGAATAGCGAATTCATCGCCACCCAGGCGGGCTGGCTTGGTAGCCCCTGCGCCCAGTTCGTCTGACAAGCGGATGGCGACCTGGTTTAACAGGATATCGCCAAAGCGGTGACCCATGACGTCGTTCACGTGCTTGAAACGGTCCAGGTCCATCATCAGTACGTAACAGGATTTCTCATGCGCGCGTGCCATCGCGATGGCTTCTTCCAGCATGTCGGTAAACAGGGCGCGGTTCGGCAGATTTGTCAGGGTATCCCAGTACGCCAGCCGGCTGATTTCCTTTTCACGCTGGGCGATGCCGTCACGCATGGTGGTGAAGGTGCGTGCGAGATCGCCGATTTCATCTTTCTGCTTGACGTTGATGGCTGCCGTATAGTCACCGGCACCCAGGCGTCGGGCGGTTTCTGCCAACTGCCGCACCGGGCCGGTAATGCGGCGGGCGGTAATGGCGCTGATGATACTGGCGACAACGGCACCAAACACCGTCAGTATCAGCAAGTTCAGTTGCAGTTTTTTGTAGGGCGCAACTGCCTGGCTGATGGACAGTTGTAGTACCGCGACGGTACTGGCCTGCTCATTTTGCGCCAGCTGGATGATGCGGGTGCTGTACTGGTCTTCATCGATCTGGATATTCGGCAGGTAGCTGACTTTCTTTTCTGGTGGCGGTATCAGATGGGTCAGTTCGGCAGCCTGTCCATCGCTGAGTGTGGATACATTCGGTGTCCAGCCATTTTTTCCCGTCGTCAGCAGGCTGATCTGCATCAGCGACAGTTCATGCATGTCACTCACCAGGGTCTTGCCTATGGGAATAGCCATCACGACCCAACTGATGGTCACTGGTGCTTCTATCGGCACCACCACCATTTGATACGGCTTGCCATCGACGATGGTGGTACTGGCGGCACTGCCGGATTTTTCTGCTGTCTGTATCAGGGCCGCGACAGATTGTTGCAAGCTGTGGCTGAGATTGCCAGCGGCAGTCGCACTGGAAGACGCGGTGATTTTTCTGTCCAGGCCAACCAGCATGGTCAAGTCAGAACCTATGCGTTTGCCGTGATTCGACAGAGTAGAGACGATGGTTTCGGTGTCATGCGTGCCTATGGCTTCACGGAAGGCATATTCCTTGGCCAGGACGATGGCACCCTGTATCAGTTTTTGTGCATTCTGATCCAGCAGTCGCAACAGGATTTTTTCATTAAGCTTCAGGCTTTCTTCGATGGCACTGCGGGCATTGCTGTCTATGGTATTACGAATGGTGAAAAAGCCGACCAGTTGCAAGGTCAGGAGCAGACCGATAAACAGGGTGACGACGCGGCTTTCCAGACTATGCAAACGCATGAATTATCCTCAATGTGCGCACGTAAAATAATAATGTAGTTGATGTTTGCCGCTATGTCAGGGCTGATGATTGCATCCGTCATGCATAGGAACGGGTATCCCGACAGCTCCTGATTATCCTGCTTTGTAATTGAGTTTGACAATCACCGGCGTTGCGCTGCCATCAACCTGCAGGTTTTGTTCCTGAACCGCCGCACCAGGGGCTTGCTTGGGGTGCCATACTTTCAAGACATATTTACCGGCTGGGATGGTGGCCAGGTGTGCCACACCGCTGGCATCCGTTTTGGCAAAATAGGGTGTATCGACAATATGGATATAGGCGACCATCTGGTCATGGATATTGCAGCCGACGACCACCGTGCCGGCCTTGTCAAACACCACGGGCGCTGCCGGTTTGCCAGAATACAACTTGAGTTCAAAGGGTTTGGCCGGTGAAAACGAGTAGGCATGGTGCCTGACCGTATCATTATTTGGAAAAGATACCGACGTGCCGGTCTGTACTACCGTCACCAGTGGCATGAATTTCTTGTCTTTTTGCTGGATTTCTGCCGTGGCCGATTTGGCAAGTTGTGGCCCTGTTGCCAGTTCGGCATATACCACCGCATCCTGGACCGCCTGGCCACTGTTGTCGCTGACCTGAATGACGGACGCTGCTGCCGCCGGGCTAGCCAGCGCTACGCTGATGATTCCCATGCAGATCATGCCGGGGCTACAAAAAAGCGGCTGTTTATTTCGCATAATCGGCACCTTGCCAAAAAAATATGATTGAAATGATGTCACTATATATTACTGTAGTTCCGCCCATCGCAGAATGCCAACGGCGGATTCCCACAAAGGACTTTAGAGTAATACCCACGGATCAGTCATTTTTATCTAAGGCGAGATTGTTTGCAGATAATCTGGTGACGGTGTGCCTTGACTTGCTATACTATTGTAAAACGGCAATGTACGCATTGCTGGTGTTGACTTCGTACGGAGTGTTAATGCTGTAAGGTGCAGGAATACGGGGCATGGAATCAATCATTAAACATCTGGTAGAGATTACCGGACATCGCGATCATGACTTACTGAATATTTCAGTGATTACGGCTCTGCGTCAATTGACGAATGCAGAGTCGGCACGGGTATTGGATGTCGTTTCCGTTGGCCAGCAAGTTTTTATCAAGCCTCAGATTACCATCCACGAAGGTTCGGTGGCCATGGCCGACGAATCGCACACGACGCCCACGGCAAATGATTCAATCGAGCATTATCCCCAGTTAAAAGAAGGCATTGCCAAGCAACAACCAGTGATTGAGCATCTGATCGAAGGCGGCAGGATAGTCTGGCTGCCGATCTGGATCAACGACAAGCTGCATACCTGCCTGGAAATCTACAAACCAGCCAACTACACCGCGAATGCAATGGAAGTGGTCAGCGGCATGCTGATCGTGTACAGAAACTTTCAAAACCTGCTTGATTACAGTGAGCGTGACTCTCTGACCGGTTTGCTGAACCGTAAGACTTTTGATGATAATTTTTCCAAAGTCCTACGCAATAGTGCATTGCAGCAGCAGGCTAGCTCGGAAGCCGAGCGTGAGGACGAAGAGCGTCGCCGTCATGAGCCGGAACGCCAGCATTGGCTGGCAGTACTGGATATCGACCATTTCAAGCGCGTCAATGACCAGTTCGGTCATCTGTATGGCGACGAAGTTTTGATTCTGATTGCTAATTTACTACGTAGCTCCTTCCGTCCTTCAGACCGGCTGTTCCGCTTTGGTGGTGAAGAATTCGTGATTTTATTGCGCTCGACTTCGCAAGAAGATGCGCAGATGATCTTTGATCGTTTCCGTCAAAATGTAGAAATGCATCATTTTCCACAGGTAGGTACGGTCACCATCAGCATCGGTTATGCTCGCATAGACCCGTTTGAGCCTGCCGTGGCCATCGTCGGTCGGGCTGACCAGGCCCTGTATTTCGCCAAGACCAATGGTCGCAACCGCACTTGCTATTACGATGCCTTGGTCACCAGTGGTGACTTGCAGATTGAAGTATCCAACGATACTGCCGAATTCTTTTAAACGGACGTATGCAAAACTGCTACAACAGCCTTGCATGCATCCCGTAAAACACTTCAACTGGCAGTCTGTTCTTGGTTCTTCTTGTGGGCGCTGGTCAGTACGATGACGCTGCCAAGGATGATACTCATCGCCAGCATTTCACGCATGGACAAATGTTCACCACCAAACGCCACTCCCAGGCCCACCGCAATCACCGGGTTGACATAGGCATAGCTGGCAGCCAGGCCGGCAGGGACCTTGGACAGCAGATACATATAGGCAGTAAATGCCAGTAATGAACCCGCCACTACCAGATAAGCCCAGGCCGCCACTGCATTGAAAGTCACTTCACCTGTCAGTTGCTCGCCTTTGAACAGACTGACCAGGAACAGGAACAGGCCGCCCACCAGCATTTCACTGGCAAAGCCCATGCCGCCGGCAGCCATCTTGAGCTTCTTTTGCGACAGGATGGAACCTATATCCCAGCACAGTATGGCACCCAGCAAAAACAGGATGCCCAGCGGTTTCGCGGAAAACTGTCCATCCGAAGCCAGCAGCATGGCACCAATAAAACCGCAGACTATGCCCAGCCATTCGCGTCTTTTCGGCCAGTCGCCGAACAGGCCCGACAGGCCCGACAGTATCATTGGTGAGCAGGCGATAAAGACCGCAGTCAGACCGGAAGAGACGTATTGCTGTGCCACCGCAGTCAGGCCGGTGCCGCCACCCAGCATCAGGATGCCGACTATGCCGCCATCCCGCCACTCACGCAAAGTCGGGTTGACTGCGCCACGCCATTTTTGCCAAAGATATAATATCGCGCCCGCCACCAGAAAGCGCGTGCCTATCATCATGAAAGGCGGGAAGGCTTGCAATGCGACCTGAATGGCAAAATACGTGGAGCCCCAGACAATATAGACGGTGAGCAGGGCGAGCAGGACTTGACGGGGCAGGTGGCGCATGAATTTCTCTTGTGCAATGAATTATCGACTATCAGTGTATGTCAGCAGGATGTGATTTTGAATGGATAAACAAAGGTAAATCAGGTACATTTCTTTTGATATCACAGAAAAAAGAGGTTTTTTCCATGAAGTTAGAATTGGACGTGATGGATGGCAAGATCCTTGAGATTTTGCAGGCGGATGCCAGGGTCACGTTGGCCGAAATCGGTCGTCGCATACATTTAAGCCAGCCAGCGGTTGCCGAAAGGGTCAAACGCATGGAAGCGGCGAATGTCATCACGGGATATCATGCCAGGGTCAATCCCGAAGCACTGGGATATGGGATTACCGCCTTTGTCCGCATAGCCAGTCGCGCCACCGACACGCCGGTACTGAAAATTGCCGAGCAAGTGCCGGAAGTCGTTGAATGCCATGCCATTACCGGCGAAGATTGCGTGATCGTGAAAGTGGTGGCGCCGTCAGTACGCGAACTGGAACGTGTGATCACCAGTCTGGCACGTTGCGGTGTGACCTCAACATCGCTGATCCTGTCGTCATCGATAGAACGCAGAGCGATCAAGCCTGTTGAATAGAAAAACGGAACTGCGAGAACATGGAACTGCGCCAATTACGCTATTTTGTTGCCATCGTCGATCATGGCTCGCTGTCACGGGCCGCACGTGTGCTGCATATCGTGCAGCCAGCCCTGACCCAGCAATTGCAGCAACTGGAAGAAGAACTGGGAGCCATGCTCTTGCACCGCTCGGCCCAGGGCATGCAGGCCACCGATGCCGGCAAGGTATTTTACGAACATGCGCAGGCGATACTGAAACAGGTCAGTGACGCCAGGTCTGCGGTGGCACAGTCCACCGACAAACCACGCGGCACCGTGGCTTTGGGCATACCGCAAAGCGCGTCCGGTGCATTGGCCTTCCCGCTGCTGAAAGCGGTGCGGGCGGCTTACCCGGACATCGTGTTTCAGTTGACAGAGGAATTGACCGGCAACCTGAACGAACAGTTGCGTTCGGGACGCCTGAACCTGGCCATCCTGTTTGACGACGGGCAATTGGGCGGCTTTGCCACCAAACCCATGGTCGAAGAAGAAATGATGTATATCACCCGCAGCGATTCGCAATTTGCCTGCAAGCGCAAATCCATTACGCTGGAACAGGCCCTGAAGGCGACCCTGATACTGCCCAGCATCCAACACGGGGTGCGACCACGCATAGAACAGGTGGTCAGGCAACAGGGCAAAAGCATAGAGCAGGTGATCGACATTACTTCCATCGCGATTTTGAAATCGGCCTTGCTGGCCGATATGGGTGCGACCATCTTGCCGGTTTCCCCCATGCTGGCAGAAATTGAAAGAGGCGAGATGCGCGCCTGTCCCATCAGTGATGTGCAGCTTTCGCGTACGGTGACCTTGTGTGCATCCAAAAACATCCCGCTGACGAATGCCGCCATGGCGGTGGAAAAACTGGTGTTGGAATTGACCCGTGAATTAAGCCAGAGCGGCAAATGGCTGGGAACAAAAAACCTGGTGTCCGCCTGATATGAGCCATCAACGATTCTGGAAAAAGATAAAAAAACCTTTGCTGGCCGGCTGGGTTTTATTTTGGCTATTAATGATGGCGGTTGCCGTGCAAGACCATTTGAAGAATGGCGGCAAACATATCTGGGAACCACTATTTTGGGAAGGTTCATCTGCCTTTGTCGGCACTGCCTTGCTACTGATACAAAAACGCAAGTTGACTGACAGTGTGTTGTTGCAGACGCCAGCCAAATGGTTTTGGCAGCAGATTCTACCGCTGCCATTGATCAGCATTGTATTTGTCATCCTCATTTATAGCCTGCGCCATCTGGTATATGCAATGCTGGGACTGACCTATCAGCATGGTGGCTGGGGCCAGGTGCTGGTCTATGAATGCAGCAAGATCTTCCTGTTCTTTGGCATCTTCTATGTCGTCATCTTTGGCCTGCAAGCCTATGCATCCCTGCTGGAAGAAAAAGAACATGCGGAAAAATCCCAGGCCTTGTTGCGACAGGCGCAGTTGCACAGGCTGACGCAACAGATGCAACCGCATTTCCTGTTCAATGTCCTCAATACCATTTCATCCCTGATGTATACCGATGTCAAACTGGCCGATACCGCCTTGAGCCAGATTGCCGGACTCTTGCGTGCCAGCCTTGATCTGGGACAGCAGTCAGAAACCGATTTGCGGCATGAGTTGGAGCTATTGCAAGCCTATGCACGGCTCATGAGCCTGCGCTTTGTTGACCGGGTAGAACTCAGCTGGGACATCGCTGACGACCTGCAGGATTGCCGGGTACCAGTGATGAGTCTGCAAACACTGCTCGAAAACAGCTTCAAGCATACGGTGGAAAAACGTACACAACTGACACGTATCCAGATCAGCGCGCGTAGCGAGCAGGGGCAATTGGTATTGTGCATTCAGGATGATGCCGGATACCTGACAGAAAAAACCGATAATAGCGGCGTCGGCATCAACAACTTGCGCCAGCGCCTGCAAGTGCTGTATGCGGATACGGCCAGCCTGACCGTACGTGCATTGACACCCGCTGGTGTCATGACAGAACTGCGTTTGCCACTTTGAGCACAGGATGAAGACGCCATGAAAATCCTTATCGTCGATGACGAAGCCTATGCCAGAGACAAACTCAGGCGCCTGGTTGCCGAACACGTGGCCGACGCCAGCGTGACAGAAGCCAGGGACGGGAAGGAAGCCCTGGACAGCATTGCGAAGCATAAACCCGACCTGGTTTTCCTCGACATACAGATGCCGGAAATGGATGGTATCAACGTGGCCAGCCAGTTGAGTCCGCCGCTGCCACTGAACGTGTTCGTAACGGCGTATGACCAGTTTGCCCTGCAAGCCTTCGATGCAAATGCCATCGACTATTTGCTCAAGCCCTATGATGAAGCGCGGTTCTTGCGTGCCATGCACAGAGTGGAAGAACGCAGCGCTATGGCCAGAAAGACCGACACTGAGCAGCATTTGCTGTTGAGTGAAAAGGGCCGTGTCCTGGTCATCAAACTGGCTGACATTGTCCGTCTGGAAGCGGCTGACAATTATGTGCTGATCTGCACTGCGCAAGAACAGCATATGATGCGCCAGACCTTGTCCGGCCTGCATGAGCGTCTGGGGCAAGGTTTCGTGCGTTGCCATCGCCGCCATATCGTCCGTCTGGACCAGATTACCCAGGTATTGCCAGCGCAAAAAGGCGATGCTGAATTATTATTGCGCAATGGCCCCAGCCTGCCCTGCAGCCGCCAGTATAGGGAGGATGTGGTCCAGCAACTGGCCAGCCTGCATTGACAGGTATTCTGATCTTGGTCCAGTTCACCCCGGCTGGAATCCAGTTCGTCACATTCCCCTCGCTTGCATCTGGCCCGGGCTGTAAGCTGGCCTTGTGTTCATAACCAAGTCTATACCGCCATCATGTCCACCTCATCCACACCCACCGCAGGTTCGCCGTCACTACGTCTGTACTTTCTTGACTGGGTCCGTATCATTGCCTTCTTCCTGCTAATTCTGTATCACGTCGGTATGTATTACGTGGAATGGGGCTGGCATGTCAAAAGCCCGCATGCCAGCTCCACCCTACAGCCGCTGATGATGCTGACCAGCCCATGGCGACTGAGCTTGCTGTTCTTCATTTCCGGTGTGGCATCGGCATTCATGCTGGAAAAAATCCGGCCCGGGCAATTCCTGCGCAGGCGCAGTATTCGCCTCTTGCTGCCATTGATCTTTGGCATGTTGATCGTGGTGCCACCGCAAGCATATCTGGAAGTAGTGGAAAAACTGGCGTATGCCGGCGGCTATACCGACTTCATGCAATTATATGTGCATGCCTATCATGGCTTCAAAGTAGAGGGCAAGACGCTCGCTCTGCCGACCTGGAATCATCTGTGGTTCGTTGCCTATCTGTGGGTCTACAGTGTCTTGCTGGGATGTTGGCTGGCAGTCAAACCAGACTGGTTCAAGATGGCCCGCACTTGGCTGGAAAAACAGATGAAAGGCTGGCGCATACTGGTCTTGCCGATTGCGTATCTGGCTGTGGTACGCATGGCTTTATTGAGTGACTTCCCGCCGAATCATGGTCTGGTTGCTGACTGGTATAACCATGCCTGCTATTTGTTTGTCTTTGTGTTTGGTGCACTGATCGCCACATCCCCGGTATTCTGGCAAGAGCTGGCAGCCTTGCGCTGGCTGGCACTGAGACTGGTTGCATGCAGCTGGATCCTGCTCATCATTTATTTTGACCTTGCCCCTGATGATGTTCCCAAATGGCTGCTCATGGCGCAGCGCCTGGTATGGGTTTGCATGGCCTGGTCGGCGATTATCGCGGCGTGCGCTTATGCGCACCAGTACCTGAACTTTGACAGTCCGGCAAGGCGCTATCTGACGCAGGCTGTGTTTCCCGTCTACATCCTGCATCAGACCTATATCGTCATCATGGCGCATAGCCTGAAGCCGCTGGCATTGCCTGCGCTTAGCGAAGGCATCTTGCTGATTGCCTTGACGGCGCTGAGCTGTTTCCTCAGCTACGAAATAATACGCCGCGTGTTTTTCTTGCGCCCCCTGTTTGGGCTCGATCTGGGTTCTGTTTATAGGCCCAGGTCACTCAGTCCGGGATGATGGTCCGGGCGGCAACCCTGTGACCAGTGAAACAGGCGCTGATCTGCGCTGAACTTCGCTGATTTTGAAAATGTAATGGGGCCCCTAATTTTCGCAATATCATTTGTGGACAGAATACGTATCACTTACAATTGATTATTGTAAAAAATGGAATAATCACCGGGCACATCTATGGACAAGCTGCATTTGATGACGGTGTTCGTGGCCGTCGCAGAAGAAGATGGTTTTGCTGCTGCCGCCCGTCGCCTGGGCATGTCGCCACCGGCGGTGACCCGTGCGATTGCGGCGCTCGAAGCCAGGCTGGGTGTCAAATTGCTCAATCGCAGCACGCGTTATGTCAGGGTAACCGAAGCCGGTCAACGCTATCTGGATGATGCACGCCGCATCATCGCCGACGTCGAGACGGCGGACGAAGCCACAGCTGGCATCAATGCCGAACCACGCGGTCATTTGACGGTGACTGCACCGGTCCTGTTTGGCAAAATGTATGTAATGGCCAGCATAGTCGATTACCTGCAACGTTATCCGGCCATGGATGTGTCTGCCCTGTTTCTGGACCGGGTGGTGAATTTGCTGGAAGAGGGCGTGGATGTTGGCATACGCATAGGCGAACTGCCCGATTCCAGCATGAAAGCGATACGGGTCGGGCAGATACGGCGGGTCTTGTGCGCGTCGCCAGCCTACCTGGCGCACGCTGGCCAGCCGCAACACCCCGATCAGTTACGGGCCCACAGCATGATTGCCGCATCCAGTGTGACGCCGATGACCGAGTGGCGTTTCAGCCATCAGGGGCAGAACCTGGCATTCAAGTTCAAGCCGCGCCTGACCATCACCAGCAATGATGCAGCGATTGAAGCCAGCCTGGCTGGCCTGGGCATTAGCCGCCTGTTGTCGTATCAGGTGGATGTCTTATTCAAAACCGGGCAATTGATACACCTGCTGCCCGAGTATGAAACAGCACCTTTGCCGGTGCATGTGGTGCATCGGGAAAACCGCTATGCATCCACCAGGGTCAGAAGCTTTGTTGATCTCATCGTCACGCAACTGCGGGAAAAAATGGCAACACATTGATAGCGGCAATGCCATGCGTGATGGAAATTTAATATACTTACGACTTACGCAAAATTGTCCCAGCAAGACTATCGCTTTAGAAAACCTCCCTTGCAGGGGAGGTTCGTTACGTTGGCAGACAATATATTGTCTGAAACCCCAACTACACCGCAGCGACGAAGACAGTACGAACAGTACGGCTAGGAGCTACAACGCAGCTGGGGCGGTTTTGCGTAAGTCCTAATACTGCTGAAACCTTAATTATAGAAGAGAATCTAGTGGCCACCATCAAGGATGTAGCCCGCCTGGCGGGAGTAGGTCTGGGAACTGCTTCGCGTGTGGTGAGCGGCAACGGTTCAGTCTCATTAAAGACGCAGGAAAGGGTCAGGAAAGCCATCGCTGAACTGGATTTTCGCCCTTCGCATGCAGCGCGCTCGCTGTTGTCTGGCAATTCGCAAATGATAGGGGTGTATATCCCGGTACTCAAGGGCACCTTTTATATGCCCATCCTGCAATCCATTGATACTGAACTGCGTGCTGCCGGTCTGCATATGGTGGTTGCCTTTGGTGTGAGCGGCGTTGACGAGCACCGGAAAGGTGTGGAAGCCATACAATTCTTGATGGAGCGTGGTTGCGACGGCCTGATCGTCATGAGCAACGTCTTGAATGACGATGATTTTTCTAAGCTCGGTCCCAAGCATGCACAACTGGTGATGTTGAATCATCATTCGGAACAATTTGCCGCACAGTGTTTTATTGCAGATCATGAGCTGGGCGGGGTGATGGCAGCAAAAGCCTTGCTTGCGCATCAGCACAAAAAGATAGCAGTCATAGCCGGCCCGTCCGAGGCGGCAGACAATGTGGACCGCATCAACGGATTCTTGGGCGAACTGGGCCGCGCCGGTATCGATACGGCAAACCTGTGGATAGCTGAAAGCGACTTTTCGTCAGAAGGTGGCTGGAATGCAGCCAGGGAACTGGTCAATTCAGCTTATCCGTTTACCGCCCTGTTTTGTGCCAATGATGAAATGGCACTCGGTGCGCTCTCGTATTTCCAGCAGGCGGGCATTGCCGTGCCACGCGATGTCTCGGTGATAGGCTATGACGACACCATGAGCGCCACCTTCGCCGCGCCACCCCTGACTTCGGTGCATATACCCTGGCGTGATGTCACCTTGAATGCCCTGAACGAATTGCTGAACCGCTGTTATGGATGGGCGCGTCCGGTGAAGCGGGATTTCCAGGTTGCCGTCACCATGCGTGCATCCCTGGCCAGGCGTCGCAAAGCTGCTTAGAACCTGTTTGCGATCTTACTGCGCGAACGTGATCGGGGCTCATGCGCTGCTCAAAATGCTCATGGTCTTAAGTACATTCCGCTTTTTGCGCTGCTCTTCACTCCCGCTGACGCTCGCTTGCGACAGATCGTAAACAAATGGTATGGACGCCGCCTTCGAGGCTGCTGGAAATAGAGAGGGACTCCAGCGCCGACGGCATCAATGTGCCAAAGTAGAAGTATGACCAACTACTTGAGGCGAGGAGTCCGAAATGAATATTACGACAATTGGCATGGATTTGGCAAAGAATGTGTTTGCGTTGCATG